>JAOZPO010000185.1 GCA_029932715.1 Halobacteria archaeon
TGGCAATAACCAGGTAGCAAATATGGTCTACCGGTATGAGTTCACTAATATCCAGAGGCAAAATCTTCGATTGCCCCCTATTATCATTTCGCATCGCATTTCTGTGTAGGACAAACCCTAAATGGCATAGGTGTTAGAAATATTTTTTGTTATCTGCGGGTGGGCTGCTATCTGTCGTTGTTGGGTAATTGTGGTACAGCCACTTATCTACGGGAAATAGTAATTTCACGCTTCTTCGGCATTACCTGCATCAGTAGTTTTTTCAATTGCATATCGTCTATCCTTCCCTTTAACCTTCCAGTATGAGCCAGTGCAATCAACTGATTCTCTAACTGCTCTGCAAAATCAGGCTTTGTTATCCTTATATTGTTTAACCTTTCCCTTGCATCCGTTGTGAGAATCTGCCGTATAATCGTCTTCTTTGCCTCCTCTAACTCCTGCCTCTTTTCTTCTTCCGCCCCTGTCTGCGACTGCAGCATCTGTTCATACTTCCTCTTACGTATCTCCTCTAACTCATCTTCACTTGCCATTCGTCTTTACTCCTCCTTTGTCTGTTTTTTCCTTCATCTTTATCTCGTGCGCTGCATCATCAAGAAAAGATTGCCCCTTTGGTGATATTATCCGCCCCTTCTTTCCCTTCCCTAGATTTAACACATATCCTGCCTGCTCTAACTGCAAAAGCATAGTCCTTATTATCTTCCCCGATGCTTTCATAAACCGTTCTTTCTTTACGCCCCTGTTATACCTGCCACCGTAACGCGTACGTAACCTCGACACGCCCACCGGTCCATTCAGGTATATCTGCCGCAGCACAGATGCACTGCGCATATACCACCAGTCAGCATCCTGAGGCGGCAATTCTTTACTCACACCTGTTTTTACCTCCACTGCCCACTTAGGGAGATGAATATTCTTGTCCTTTTTCAGTTTCTCTACCACGTTCTGCACCAATTTATCCGGCGTCACATCGTATACTATTGTCATCTTGTCACTTTTGTTATAATTCATGAAAGGTATAAAAAACTTATTGAATTGGAAGTCAAAATAATACGAAGCGGGAAGCGAAAGAAAACGATAAGTGCACGTGAGGTAGAGGGGGTTATCCAGTTATATCTTCCAATGGGGCTCTCACGCGATAAGGAATTTGAATACGTGCAATGGGCGAAGAAGCGGCTCGCAGCACAGCGGCGTAAGCAAGAACTCAGAACTGAGGATGCCGATACCAAGCTGGAAACGCGTGCACAGGTACTCAACAAGCGGTACTTCGCAGGGGAACTATCGTGGACGAAGATATGCTACACGACAGGGCAGAATGCACGCACGTTCGGGACTTGTAATACGACAACAAGAACAATACATATCTCTGACCGACTGCTGAAAATGCCGAAGTTCGTGCATGATTATGTCGTAGTGCACGAACTCGCACATCTGAAGGTGCCGGGGCACGGGCATGAATTCTGGATGTTCGTAAATCGTTACCCCAAAACCGAACGAGCACGGGGGTATTTAATGGCGGTTGGGATGGACGATTGAAGCGTTCATTGCACAGGGAATTTACTTATCCGTCTCATCCTCTTACCGTTCCCGGTTAAACTAAAAGAGAGAGCAGAATACAAAAGACCAAATTCCCGAATAAAAGCGCACTAAGGAACCCGGCAGTAATAAAGAGAATAAAAGGCAATTCAGGCGTGACCCATACTTTATCCCCTATCTTCCCCTGCGCATGATATTTTTTTAGCGCCTCCACCACCTCTGCATCTATCTCTATACCGCCGAAGATAAAAGACCGCTTTATGTCTCCTCCTTCCTCATCATCATCATACAAATGAACTAATCTTGTGTGCTTCATGCCGGAAACCGCTTCAAGACTCTTTTCATAGCCGATGAATGCATATCTGAGATTGGCTTTCAGCTCCCCGCGGCTTAAACTCAGTACATTATAAACGAACAATCCGATGGGGACGCACAAGGAGAAGATTGCACCATTTAAAAGCGTGGTGATAGCAAACGGGAAAAGAAGCAATGATGAATTAGCTGCATACTGATGGTAAACGAACGCGAAATCAGGCTGCACTGGTATTAGTACGGAAATAGCGATGAGACATTTCGCATCTGCACCACCAAAAAGACCGAGTCTGAAGAACAGATAGGTGAGGGCAAAGGTGAAGAGGACGGAGTAAGTGAAGCAGATGAGGAAATCTGTGCCCTGACTAAAGAAGTTGTATAGGGCAACAGGGAACCCTATTGCAACCATAAACAACCAAAGTTTGTTTGTTACGCTTCTTTTTATTATGTCAGAATAACACGCATAAATCAGTATAGGCGCGCAAAAAAGCACACTAAAAAGCTCTATTATCATCATACGATCGGAATAAGCTTTATTTGGTACATACTCTCTGAAGTATCAAATTCCATGGCGTATATTTCAGTTCTTGGATGCTCACCATATACGCAGGGTACGCCTGAGATAAATTTAGTTTTTAAATGCGTTGAAGCAAACTAGTCCAGCGCCCCATATCCTTTATTTCATACAAAACACAATACATTCCACCCAAGACACCGAAATAATTCCATTAGCTCTCTAACAG
>JAOZPO010000040.1 GCA_029932715.1 Halobacteria archaeon
AAAAAAAAGAACTAAAAGAGGGTGAAAGCAAATGGAAATAAAAGAGGGAGAGCTTTTGACCATTGATGAGGTAATAAAACTGGAACTTGCAAAGAAGTGGAAAATAGCGATATATGGCAGTGAAAAGGAGGAAGTAGGACCGGAAGAGGAAAGTGCTTCTTCTGATACCGAGGGAGAAAGGAACCTTGAGAGAATCACATCTATGGACGGAGGCAAAGTAAGGTACAGAGTTAAATCGCTTGATGAGGATAAGAAGGTATTGTCGGTAATACGGGAAGTAACATGGGAATGAAAGATGAAAATTCAAATTCACCGCAGAGAACGCTGAGTTCACAGAGAAAATTAGGTGTCAAGTATTAGTAGCCCTAAAACCTAAACCCCTAAACCTGCATCCTCCGCGTTCTCCGTGAACCCTGTGGTTAATCTGACATTGTTATTTTATTCACTGCTTTTACCAAGCTTTTTGCCGTATCTTGTTCAACACCAGTCTCTTGATGCACAATTTGAGTCTCTAAGCCTTTTCCGAGCCATCCGAGCGCGATACTCACGAACCTCTGCCTTGTGCTAATACATTAACTTATATTTAATTAAATCTTTCTATTCCTCAGTATTATTCGTTGAAAACATAAATACAAGAACTGGAGGGGATGAAATGCAAAAAGAGACGAAGAATCAATGCATCGGTACATCTAAACCAAGACAGTTGGATTATTTCAATTTATATCTCCAATTACCCACGAGCGAACTGATATGGGAGATTGGCGGTGCAGTCCATCTATCGCCAGACGAGATTAATTATCTCATCAATCCTCGGAGATTGCGCGGCAGCGACTTTTTGATGCGTTGGGCGCAAGGTCGCTGGTCAGAAGAAATTGTCATCCGTGCGCTCAATCAGACAGAACGATTTGGTGTCATTCCCTACGGGCCTTCTACTGTCGCGCCAGAAGACCCGGAAGAACTCGAGTTGTTCTTCCAGAAAATGGATGTGATCAATCAAGAAGGTAAACGTCCTGATTTATTGTTATATGAGAAGGCAACGTATGATTGGGCACGAAAAGAAGTGGAACATCGTCTTGGCAGTGTTGAAAAACTTGCAGAAACCCCATCTTCAGTATTAGAGGGTGTCATTTCAAAAGCGACTGCTGCTATTGAAGTCGAGAATAGCCTGTGGGTAACGGAGAAAATGCCTGGTTTCGGAAAACCGTTTTCGCGTTACAAGCGAGGGAAGAATAAAGGGCGGCTCAAGCCTGCTGGCATCGTCCCAACAATTATCGTGAAGCAAGAGGACATGCCTCGTCTTCAACAGTGGGAAGCTCATTTTGGCATCCCGCTTTATGTAGTTCATATATTCTATGACAGGGGCTACTTCATCAAGTTCAGTGACGTGCTAAGCATGCTAGAATCCGGTGAATTAAGAATGGAAGCACAGCGGTATACCAATCCCGATGGAACTGCAGCTACACCAAAGTCCATCGTCAAAGTCCCATACATCTTATGCAATGAGTTTGGAACCGTTTCCGGGCAGACACTACACCCTAAAACATTCGTGGACAAAAATGGGAAGGTAATGACCTACGTGACTTTCTCAGGAGGGGATATTCAATTATCCCCGGATGTTTTTGAGACATGGGGCACACGATATGAAAGCAATGATTAAGCAACTGGATATTGCAGCAAAAAAATACCATCAGGAGATTAAGCAGCGTTCTGATAATGCCGAGATCATTGCCTGGTATAAACTCCACGGCTGGGATTCTTCGGATGCAGAGGCCCAGCGCTTACTTGCCCGACAGGCTGTGCTAAATGCCGTGATTCGAAAGGCTTTTCCTGACTTAACATTATACAGGACTCCATTTGATTTTGTAACGGCACCCGACATGCTGGTGAGTAGAATATACGAAATGGCACAGCGATCACACTCATTCAATTTCTGGGGAGAACTTTACAGTATCCTGATACCTCAACCCCACCGTCGTCAGGTGGGACAATTCTGGACGGATGAATGTATCGCGGACTGGATGGTTACGTGGCTCCTTCAGTTTCAACCGCGTTTACTGGACGATATAGGCTGTGGTGCGGGAAATTTTCTTATCAAAGCTGCGCAGCACCTACAAGAAAGTAAGCCCGCTATGCGACTCTATGGTTTTGACGTAAGCCCGCTATTGCTTAATATTACCCAAGCCAGTTTTGCCACCGCTAACTTGCCAGTGCCTGAGCTAAGTGAGAAGAATTACCTTGAATCTTCGCTTCCCGCTGATGCTGATGCAATAATCTGCAACCCCCCATATACCCGACACCACCACATTTCGCCAGACGTGAAAGACCATCTCCATGGTTTTTTCAAAGGTAAGCTCGGTGTCGCCATTTCCCGTAAAGCCACAATGGCTTTTTACTTCCTCCTGAAAATCATTGCCGAAATGCCCGAAGGCGCTCATACCGCGATAATCGTACCAATGGAGGTACTGGATGCTCGCTATGGTAGTGCCGCTAAACGCGTGCTCTGCCGAGAAACTGTGCTTTCGGCAATCATTCATTTTTCACAAGAGATGAACGCCTTTCACAAAGTGGATGTGGGTGCTTCTATTTTATTATTCAGAAAAGGATATGAGAAAGACAACTTGGTACGCCACGTGACGCTGAAAGCTGTGCCGACCACTGATGAACTCTTATCGTGTCTGGACGCTCGCGAAAGGCGAGAGTTGCCTTTCGGTTCTCTCGTCATCCAGCCGCAAAATGAGCTCTTGAACATACCTAAATGGTCCGGGATTGCTACATTTTCACCCGAAATCAAAAAGTGGGAGCAAACCGGCCTGATCGTTCCTCTTAAGGCACTGGCGAAAGTCATGCGTGGAATTGCCACAGGTGCAAATGAGTTCTTTGCTTTATCCACGCAAGAGGTCAAACGGAGATCGCTTGAACCTTTCGTCATCCGTACGATACAACGGAATCGCGAGATACAAGATATCATACTGGACGAAGCAGCGTGGCAAGCACTCTCAAATAAAGGGAAGCGAGTATGGCTGCTGTATCTAAACGGCGAAAACTTGAATCGTCATCCCGCTCTCTCCGCTTATCTTGCCGAAGGCGAAGCAAAAGGTTATCACAATCGCAGTCTGGTGCAAACGCGGAAAAAATGGTACTTTATGGAACAGCGCGAGCTTCCGGCAATCTTTTTCACCATTCTCACGAGAGGCAATCCGCGTTTTATCCTGAACCAGGCAGGGGTGCGGCCACTTAATATGTTCTCTCTTCTTTATCCAAACAATTATGTAGTCAAGGCAGGTTGCATAGAGCACTTGTGGGTGCTCTTGAACAGCACGTTCTCACTTTCGCAGCTTCATTCTGTCAGCCGAACCTATGGCGGGAACACGCTCAAGGTCGAGCCACGCGAGTTGGATAACTTACCCGTTATCAATCCATTGGCTCTACCAGACGAAATTAGACAAAGAATAAGGGAATTAATCGCCGATTTCTATCGCCATCGTGATACCCTGTTATTAGTTAGAGAGACCGACACGCTAATTGATACACTGTTGAACTTAAAAACGGTTACCCCATATCGGTCGTCGCTGCCTATGCAACTTCAACTCTTTGAAACACAAAAGAACTATTGATGCGAACGAATCTTAGGATTATAAAAGAACGAGTGAGATTTACGCTCTTCTTGGCAAAATACGGATTAGGAAGAAGATTCAAAATTACCGCAGAGAAGGCTGAGTTCGCAGAGAATGTTTCATCCTCTGCGCTCTCTGTGAACTCTGCGGTTAATCTGACATTGTCAAATTAAATATAAGTTATTATACTGGCACACGATAGAGGTTTGTAAGTATCGCGCTCGGATAGCCGGGTGAAGACTTAGAAACACAAATTGTGCATCAAGAGACAGGCGTTGAAGAGGATATTGCAAGAAAGTTGGTAAAAGCAGCGAATAAAATAAGAAATCTATATCTCTATTATCTTAGCTGCGTTGTGGTGGCTTTATATCTCAGGTTTCACTTAGCATAGCTTCGAGATCTTCTGTTGCTGATTCCTGATACTCTTTCCCTTTACTTACTTACTTAAAGTCGCAGAGTCGTGATTTCTTGTATGCTCTTTTATTTATTTATGTTGAACAGTATATAACTAACCAAGCAAGCATAGTGGCAAAATGGAGAATGGAGACCGGAAAATTAAGGTTTCTGATTTAACGCAATATGGAATCTGCCCCAGGCTGGTATATTTCCATGCACGCGAGCATAGCGAGCCAGGGAGCGGTAACGAGCGAAGCATGGTTGAGCGTATTCTATTGAAAGAGTTAGCATTTAATCTCTATATGATTTACGGCTCTGAAGCTGAGTATGAAGGAACAGAGCAGAAAGAAGTAGTGGAACGCATAATTGACGATATAGCGGATGATGTAAAGCACGTATATAAGAGAGAACTGAGTACGCTGGCAGCAGACGTTTTTGATGCCGTGAAACTCGATCTCGCATCTAATATACTAAAAGATAGTGAATGGCTGAATAAGATAAGAGCAGAGAACGAGCTGTTAGTGCTCCAGAAAGTGCATGGATACGATAGAGAGCACACAATGGTATCAGAAAAGCTGAGCTTGAGTGGTAGTGTGGACAAGCTAATAGTTACTGATGACGAGGTTATACCATGCATGATAAAAACGGGTAAATGCCCTGAATATAGCGTCTGGAGAAGCGATAGGATGCAACTGGCTGCGTATTCAATGCTAATCGAAGCGGAATTTGAGACCACAGTCCGGCGGGGTTTTGTAGAATACATAAGAACTGCGGAATTCCGCGCGTGTCCGATAAGACGGAAAGATAGAGCATTTGCTTTACAGACATTAAAACACGTAAAGCGAATAAAGAGAGGTGCGTTCCCTGATAAGGGTGCGAATGCACCATGTGATAATTGCATCTTTCTGGATCAGTGTGAGACGAGAAAGACGCTCCTCTCTATGTTGTTTCGTAAGTAACAATTAATTGAAATGCTATGGACGTGAAAGGATTAATTAGTAAAGAGATGAGAGCAGAGAAACACGATGTAGTAGTAGTAGGAGCGGGACCCGCAGGCTCAATAACCGCGCGAACCGCAGCCGAAAAGGGTTTGGATGTCCTCCTGATCGAACGTAATCAGGAGATAGGAGTGCCGGTGAAATGCGCTGAGGGCGTAAGTCGGGACATAGAGAAGTTCGTGGATATTGATGCTAAATGGGTCTCTGCCGTCCTTAAAGGAACCATCACTTACGGACCTGACGGCACAAAGGTGATATTATCTGTTGATGGTACGGACGCGGCGATGTACGTGCTGGAACGGCGGTTGTTTGATAAGGTCCTCGCTCAGGAAGCAATAAATGCGGGTGCTGAGGTTAGGGTTAAAACAGATGCTTATGGCATCATAAAGGAGCGAGATAAGATAAAAGGAGTGTATGCGAACGCAGCGGGAGAAGATATTCGCATCTTTGCCGATATTGTCGTTGGTGCGGACGGCGTGGAATCTATGATTGGCAGATGGGGGGGCATAGATACAAGACTGCATTTAGCTGACGTTTACTCCTGTGCACAGTACCTGATGTGCAATGTCGAGCCAAGCAGAGACTACGGTGAACTTTTCTTCGGCGACGACATTGCACCCAGAGGCTATGCCTGGATATTCCCGAAAGGAGTAGATAGTGCAAATGTGGGCGTTGGGATAGCTGGTGACGTCGCTGATGAGAATCATCGCGCTCTTGATTATCTGAACGCATTCGTACGCGATAAGTTCCCGGATGGTGACATAATAGCACAGATATACGGTGCAGTACCATTGAGCGGTCCCGTGTACGAAACAGTATCAACCGGGCTGCTTTTAGTCGGTGATGCAGCAAGGCATGTGAATCCTATTACCGGTGGTGGCATCTTAGAAGCGATGAAAGGCGGAAAAATAGCAGGCGAGGTGATAGCAAAGGCGGTGCATGAAAAGGACTTCTCTAAGCGAAGGTTGATGGAATACGAGAAGAGCTGGAAGAAAGAGTTTGGTAGAATCCTGTATGCCGGAATGAAAGCGAAGCAGTTGTTACTGAGCCTGAACAGCCATGACTTCAATAAGTTCTTTCATCCTTTAGCCGGTGATATAAGAATAAAAGAGTTCTCGGAACGTGCATTATTGAAAGAGATGATAAAGAGGAATCCGAGGATACTCTTTAGCCTTGTAAGGATGATGTTCTGAGTATTTGATTCATACAACAAACTTCTTCTCATTTTTCGTCAGGTTCTCACAGCTATTCTTCTGCACGAGCGCCATATCTTCCAATCGAACGCCGCCAACTTCTGGCTCGTACAAGCCCGGCTCTATTGTAATTACATTACCTTTTCGTAGTTCGTAATCATTATTACCAACATTGGGAGTCTCATGTATATCCAAACCCACGCCATGACCCGTAGTATGAATAAACCCGCTATTGCCATTTCCCCTTATAGTGTCATAACCTCTGTCCTCAAATATATCACATACGAGATTATGCACCTCTTTGCATGTTACACCTTCCTTTACAATCCCTAATGCCGCATCCTGAGCTTGTTTGACCGCAGCATACATCTCTTTCAGCTCATTACCCGGCTCTCCCTTGACCACTGTCCTTGTCATATCGGCAAAATATCTTTCTGTCTTCAATCGTGGGAAGATGTCTATGATGATTGCTTCGTATGCTGATAGAGCTCCATGCCCCGAGAAATGTGGGTTCGCCGCTTTCTTACCGCATGATACTATTGGCTCACCTGCGTCACATTTACAGCCGTGATCAATCAAATCATGCTCTATATCAGCTTTTAACCTCTCAGAGGTCAGTATCTCATCGTTCAGCACGAGAAGATTACCCTGCACTGATGAGTTCTTTATGCGTTCTATGGCAATTCCCATTGCGTGTTCGCATGCACGCTGCGCCTTTCGTACATATTTTAACTCCTGTTCCGTCTTTATCTCACGTCTTTTCGTCATCTTTAACTCCTCCACGGGTACCACTTCTATGCCTTCCGCACGCAGCCTATCGGCACTGTAGAGCGAGAAATACCCCGGCACTTCTATCTCGTTCACGCCTTCTAAGCTGAGGATTCTTAGAATAAGCTCTTCCAGTTTTAGGGCATATCCGTAATCACGCGTGGAACGAATTTCTTTTACTATTGACTCTTTCTTCGCACGTTCATACTCCATCTGCGGTACGATAAGCATGTCTTTCCCTTTGTGTGGCATACTGAGGTACACAAACGGGTCGTTGAAGAGGAAACGAGTGAGGTAATACATGTCCGCGTTATGCATGCTATCGCTGACGATCAAAAGAGGTTTTTTGCACTCTTCTATTTCTTCCATTATATCCAATATTTGTATATCCTTTTTATCCTTTAATAGATTGATAGGGATATTAATGAGAGGTAAAAGAGATGCGCGAAGGAGAGAGAGAAAGCTTGTTTGATAAACTGGATATAACAAAATATCAGGTAAAGACATTGATTGCAATACCTCTAATCATACTGCTTCTCGCTTTTGTTGTGATTGGTTACACATACGTACAGCCACCCGCATACCCCCATTCACCGTATCGCCATGCACCAGTCCAGTTAGGGATGGATTTTATAGGAGGAACGATGGTGAAAATACAAACTGAGGAGACGCATGAGGAGCTAAAAGTGAAATTCTCCGATTTCCCTCTCGCCCTCGTGGGTGAGACCGGGAGTGGAGCAGAGAAAAGGATAGATTTTGGCCCTATGAGCGATCGGCAGGAGAACGAGTTGATAGATAAGCTCAACGAAGCTTATGGTGCGGGCAGCTACGAACTGGCGAATATCAGCCCTGTCTTCGGTGAGCAATATCTGACTCAGGCGCTATGGGCTCTTTTAGCTGCTTTTAGCGCGATGGCGATAGTGGTATTCGCGGTATTCCGAATGGTTATACCACCCTCAGCAGTGATTTTCGCCGCGTTTTCTGACATTGTAATCGCTCTTGCCTGTATGAACTTGATAGGCATGAAGTTATCGCTTGGTACGGTAGCGGCGTTGCTCATGCTAATAGGCTATTCGGTGGACTCGAATATTCTATTAACGACAAATCTGCTTCGTAAAAAGGGTGATTTAAACGAAAAGCTACGAGACACGATGAAGACGGGTATTATGATGACTTCTACAACGCTTACCGCTGTAGTCGCCATGTTGCTTGTATCATATTACATTGACATCATCATATTAAAAGCGATAGCAATCGTGCTCGTGTTCGGGCTTGTCATGGACTTGATGAACACCTGGCTGCTGAATGCTGGAATATTAAGATGGTATATAGAAAAGCGGGATAAGAAGAAGTTCGTACTGCGAAACAGGAAAAAGAACGTTGCAAAGGTAAAAGCGAATAAGAAGGCATAATCTCGCTCAATAATCAGTCTGTTAAGTTCACTCTCAATGTTTTTCCTTCCTGCACTTCTTCTTCGCTGACTTCTACTGCCTTTCCCATATCCCATACTATGGTATTGTTTTCTACATGCCCTTTTCTTACTTTGTAAGGTTGTGCGCCAGTCTTGCCTGGTCCTTGTGTTGAGTAAGGCACGATAAAGGAATATGTGCCGTTAGATACTGTTCTTTGTGAATACACAAATTCCCTTCCCTGGTTTGTGGTCACATTTGCCGTTATCATAACTAACGAATCATTGGGCGCTGTTCCTTCTATTTGCGCACCTTTTTTTACGTATTCAAACACCTTCACGTAGCTTACAGGCTGGATGAATTCAGACGTGTGATTTACCTGCCCCTGTTTCTGTGCTAAACTGCGATGAAGCTTCTCTGCTTTTGTCTTGACGCTATGATAATCCCCTTCATAATGGTCCCACCCTGAAATATCACCACTACCGGCATCTACACTGGCAAATGGAATTAGATACAGAGGCGATTCATACACTAACCGATAGTGCTGCAAAGCGGGTATGGTCTTTGAGTTAATATTTGTGCTCGAACCGTCAAACAGATGCAAACGCGCTTCCAGTGTCTTATAAAACTTTGTCGTCTGCTTCATTCTATACCCTGACTCCGTCTCCACTTTTACGTAGTAGCCTTCTGTGTCGCCTGCCCAGAACATCATCCCAGCGAACTTGTTATAGAGAGAATCCCAGATGTCCACCATCTTGTAACCGCTCACTACATACCGTACATCAAGCGCATCTGCAACTTTGTTTGCCTCTGTCTCGTTCGTTGCAGTAAAGAATACGCAAGCACCCGGGCTATTATCCTGATAGGGACCCCCAATGCCCTGCTGGAAGTTGTTAGCCACGGGAATCCTGTGGGCGATGCGAGTAATCCAGTGGCCGTAATCCCACCAGTTCATCACGGAATACGCCGCTTCTGGATACTCATAACCTTCACCCGTCTCTGGTTTTGCATATAAACCATAGTAGTCCATACCGGTATCCGGAGTGTTGTTCCGCATCCACGAAAGAGCGTCATACCAATCGTCTTGCGGGCCGCTTTCTTGCTTCGCAATCGCTAAAGTACTACCTTCATATTCCGTTCCCGGTATTCCCAGTAGCGGAAAAGCCATAATTAGTACAATAGCGCAAAAAGCAATGACAGCATCCGTGTGCAAAAATTTAATCTCTGTCTCATGCTTCTTATCAGATACTTTTCTCCTCTTCCCCTTCTTTGCTCTTTCTATCTCTTTCCTCTGCTCCTCCCTTGCACTTAAATCTACAAATTCGAGTATTCGCCATGAAAAGAAACCACAAAGAATCGCTACATTCACCGCGTAATACGCTGCAAATCTGTTCTGACCAAAGCATGCGAGTAGTATAACAATGCTCCATACGACAAATAGAATCTCTTCTGGTCTATATTTCCTTGCAATGCTTGTCATAGCGGGCTTCTTCACGTTATGTGGTTTCCTCATGTGGAGGCCATTGCCAGAGGGATCAAGTCAAGCGGTTTATCTGTTGTTTGGTGGGCTCGCAGGAGGTTTTAGCTCGGTTCTT
>JAOZPO010000041.1 GCA_029932715.1 Halobacteria archaeon
CCGAAAAAGATACCTTATGCGATGTCGAACTCCATGAAGTTAACAAGATGCTGTCCTGCAAGGACGAGAGTCATGGCTTATTCACTTATGAGTGCGAACACAGTCGTCCAAAACACGGAACCATCCAAACGTTTGTGCTAATGATGCTCATATTTCTCCCGCCATTTCTTTACTTCGTCATGCGTGTGCTCGTGGATGTGCAGATGTATGTGCCCGCCTGCGGTCTCTATCACCCTTGTCAATCCTGATACTGCTTCATCAAGCGACAAGGGCAGTTTGTCGCAATTGAACCCAAAACATCTCATCACGTCAAACAGCTTGAATACATCTGGAACGTCCAGTTTGTTCTGCTTCAGTAATTCACCATCGAAAAATATCTCGCGTGGCGTGCCCGTTTCTATTATCCTACGGTTCAGTGCGTATATTCGGTCCGCGAGCTCAGGAATAGCATTTACGTCATGCGTTGCGATTACCATTGTAATTCCCTCGCGGTCGTTCAATTCATTTAGTATTCCTATCAATTCCGTACGACTATACGGGTCAAGATTGGCAGTAGGCTCATCAAGCACCAGTATCCTTGGCTCCATAGCCATAACCGCAGCCAATGACGCCTTCTTCTTCTCGCCGAAACTGAGCCGATGAGGCGCCCTGTCCTCATAGCCGGAAAGCCCAAGCGACATAATAGCTTTGTCCACTCTTTCCCGTACTTCGTCTCCTTTCAGCCCCTGGTTTATCGGACCGAAAGCGATGTCATCAAAGAGGGTGGGCATGAACAACTGGTCATCTGGGTCCTGAAAAACCATTCCTATTTCTTTTACTATCTCTGCTCTTTTCAGCTTGCTCACTGTCTTACCAAATAGCTCTACCTCTCCTTCCATGCAACGAAAAGTTCCGTTGAGGTGCAGCATAAGTGTTGTTTTCCCTGCACCATTTGGGCCCACAATCGCAATCCGCTCCCCTTCGTGCACTTCCATGTTTACATCTTCCAGTGCTTTTGTACCATCGGGATACTTGTAACTTAGGTCTCTTACTGTTATCGCTTCTCTCATTTTTATTCATGTTACCTCCACAAAAGGGACTACATGCAAAGAAACAGCAAAACCGATTATTACAACAGTCCATACATAATCACTTGCACGCATCTTGAACTCAACCAACGTTTTTGGCTTTACTGTATAACCACGCGCCCGCAATGCCTGATACACCCTATCCCCACGTTCATAACTCCTGATAAAGAACGTCCCCAACGCTTTTCCAATCGTCCTGAGTGCATACAGGTTCGTCTTCATTTGGAACCCTCTCGCAACCATCGCCCGCCAGGTCCTTTGAAACTCGATTACAAAGACAAAGATGTAGCGATACGTGAACATAAACATTTGGACAAGCATATTGGGCATTTTTAGCTCACCCAATGCTTTTATTGTTATGTCAAATCGCGTAGTCGCGATCATAGGTAAAACGATAATAACAGCAGCTAAAGCCCGCACTGCTACTAAAATGCCGTACTCAAGCCCTTCGTATGTCAGCGTTAAACCATGGAAGTGGAATATTCCTGTTCCATGCACACTAAAGGGCATAATGAGGATAAAAGGAACGATGAAGAAACAAACCCACTTAATATGCTGCAATACGAACCTGAGAGGTAGTTTTGATGCGATAAGAAAAAGGATAGCACCGAGCAATCCGATAAAAGCCAATTTTAAGTCCTGAAGCAGAACGATAGAAAAGATAAGGATTAGAAAAGCAATTAACTTCGCCCTCGGATCAAATCGGTGCATTACTGAATCGAGCGATGAATACCGGTCAATCTCTGGATATTCTACCATTTCTATTACTTTTCCGCCTTCTCATATCTCTTCTTCTGCTTCCAGCCTCTATATGCCATTGCAGCACCAGCAATGCCTATTAAATAACCAAAACCGGCTATTGCCCTTGTATATAACGGTAGTTCCGTACCCGCTCTCGCTCCGGCACCTTCTTGACTTAGGTTTATCTCTGCTTCTCCTTTATGACCCGGCATGTGTGTTGCATTAACGACTACTCTATACTCATTCATACCTATCTTTGGTGCGAAACGGTACTTACCCATATCATCGGTCACGCCTTCCATGTACAAATTACCACCTTTTTCGTACACTTTCACGTCCGCATCTCGTACCGGAGTGCCACCACCAAAGTACGCATATACTTCTATTTCACTCAGCGTATGCACTATGTGCATGCGATGTGCACTTGCAATGCTTGTGCACAGACACGATAGCACTATGAGCAGTGCAAAAACACCAACTATTATGTGTTTCATTTATTATCATCTCCTAATCCCCCTATTAGCTCGGGTTTTACTTTTAACAGAAAGACAACGATAGAACCCGTAACTATCGCTTCTATTATCATTATGGGAATGTGCGCGAGCATAAGTGTGATAGCAACGGCAAAAAAAGCCTCTCTACTTGTGAGTATGAGAGAAACCGCAGTGAAAATAACAGTCAGAAATACTGCCACACCACCTGCGAGAGCACCAAATATCCACGCAGATAGTTCTTTCCTCACTACTAACGAACCATACATAGAGCCTACCCGGAATATAGCAAAAGCAATCAGCGCACCGACTCCCATGTTCACCGTGTTTACCCCGATAGTAGTTATGCCGCCGTGCTGAAACAGAACAGCCTGGAGTACAAGCCCGATAAAAATGGCGGGATAGGCGAGTATGCCTAATATTACGCCCACTAAGCCATTAAGCATAAAATGCACGCATGTGGGTCCTACGGGTATATGGATGAGAGAGGCAACAAAGAATGCCGCGGTCATCACTGATAACTTCGGTATCTCCTCCTCTACATTACCCCTCCTCTTGCTCCACCAGAGTGCTACTGCTATCAATGCAATTGTTATTGCCCATCCCGCTGCCAATACAGGCAGAGATAAAATTCCATCAGATATATGCACCATTTTTGTGCTTATTGCCTCCTCCTCTTTATTACCAGATACAGCACGATAAGCAATCCAATAATTGCAGGTATCATGCCAAATCCCGGTGATCCTTCGGCATTATGTGCTTGCTTGCTCCTTGATTCCTCCTCTAATACCTTTACACGAGCCTTTAGCTCTTCGAGCCCCGCAGGTGCTACTGCTTCTTCTTCCGCTGGGAACGCTGCCAGTACAGGTACTATGAACACACTTCTCTGCGTGAGCCCTTCTACCTCAGGTCCATAAGCACCAACAAACCATATCCCTGGCTCGTCAAGTGTATATGCGAATTCACCACCCGCGTCCGTCTTTGTTACCCGCGTGAACATCATTGGTGGGTCGTATGGGAACATATCTTCCGCTTCCCCTACTACTGTTACTCCCTCGGCTTGCGGATGGTACTTCTCTACTTCTACATCGGCGTCCTTAAGGGCACTTGCATCGTACAATGCCTTGCCCGTGAACACAAAACCCTGTTCTAACCCGTAAGGTCTTGTGAACGGTACAATTTCCGCTTTTTCTCCCAGTTCTGCATCCCATCCGATCCATTGCTCTTCGCCGCAGTGGATGATTGCCTTCACATAATCCACTAATTTCTGGTCTTTATCCTCATATCTCACACAGATAATGGAATCGCCTCTCTGATCAACAGTGAACGAAGCTTTGTACGCTGTAAAGGTACCGGGATTACCATCTTCATCCATGCTATCCACGCTGATCTTTTCAGTCGTAAGCTGCTCAACTGTACCGTCTGGTTTTCTGACTGAGACTTCGGGTACTGATGCCATATCAAAGGATATGTGCTCATAAGGGTGCCCCCACAGTATATAAACCGTTTTGGTCTGTCCAAGCTCTGCTATATAGTCCTCTGGAGTCACTGCCCAGATGGTATCGTCACTATCTGAGGGGATTATCATGGTAAAATGCGCACTCGCTATCCCAGCAGTGCATGCAAAGACTGCTCCAGCAAGGAGAATCGCTATTATCGCTGCTTCCTTTCCGCTTTTCATCTTTCCTTTTCACCTCCTATTTGCTCTTGCTGTTAATGCCTGTGATTAATAGTATATAAATAGGTTCTATTTTTTTAGCATATTGCTCAGCGATTTAACATCATAAATATACTAATTTACTATTTTCATTCCGCAATGAATCCTTTAAATACTATCAATTATGCGTATTTATATCCATATTGCGCACTAAGCTGCACACCACCCTATTTCTGTCTCAGGTCTCTCTCTACACCATTTTTACACTACTACCCTCTACCATAAATGATATACACATACACAAGTAGCACTATAAATGTAGCAGCGAAAAACCAATCTTTTATACTCGTGTTCTCCCATTCTCGCTCTATCTCCTCACCGATCTGATTAAATCCACATTCAATCGTTTCAGATTCGCCATAAGGTCATCTCGGTTCTTATTTACAAGTTCCGTATACCGCCTCCGGAATTCAGAGTCAGAAGTATCCACAAGTATCTGCTCACCGGTCTCGTACTCCCCCAGAAAGGCATAGCCTATGTCCGGGATGTCCTCCTCCCGCATGTCCGCGATGTCTACTAAGATTACGTCATGCTTTTGGCTCGTGAGTGATATATGAGTTCACGCAGAAGCTTAAGTACATGCTTCTTGCCCTTGCCCGGAGATACGAACTTCTCCACACGATCAGTAAACAAATATTCCTTGACAAATGGTGCGTTGAATCGCGCGGTTACGTTCCAGTCAATAGCTCTTACGTCATCGCCCGAGAAGAATATACCTCTGTCAGCTATCCGAATTGAGCGGGCATAATGGGTCTTCTGCCCATATATCTCCATACTGTGCGTATGCTCGTATCCTGCATCCACCACCGCATAAGTCCTTGTATTCACAGTAGCCACATTTGCCCTTCAGGTATTTTGTCTTCTCTCGGAATCTGAGTAGTACGGGATTATCGGGATCATTCCAGAGTTCACTGAATTTCCGCTCTCTTATGTTCCCTATTTTGAATTCGTCTAACTGAGCGAACTGACAGGGATAAACATTTCCAGTCGGATCAACGTTCGCAACGCGGTCGCCGGCACTGCACGAATCACCGGTATATTGTAGCAGTTTCAACGCATTATCGTATTCCGGACTATCATCTTCTTTCAGTTTATTCAGCAGAAGAATACCGTCATGAGGTGCATCCACGGTCAGAATTTCCATCTTATCAGGATCCAAATCGCGTGCCCTCTGGTATAGCAAATCCAGGATACGAGCTGTTTCTTCTGGCTCTAACTGAATGTCATAAATCTCTCTTCCCCGTCCGCTAGGAACGAGCCAGTAAACACAGAACCGCGGCACATTTAGTTCAAGAGAGAGGTCAAGTAAACGCCCTATCTCTCGATAATTAGTCCTCGTAACGGTAACCCGAATGCCTGCTTTCAGTTCTATCTCTGCACAGTTCTTCAACGCTTGCAGCGCCTTCTTGAAACATCCCGGCTGGTTCCTCATGGCATCATGGGTCTTCTCGTTTGCACCGTCAAGCGACACGCCTGCATATTCAATACCCGCTGCCTTTATTTTCGCTGCGACTTCTTTTGTTATCAGCGTGCCATTTGTGCTCAGTGCAGTTTTCAGCCCTTTTTCCGTTGCATAAGCTGCGAGTTCCCAGAAGTCTTTCCTCATTAACGGCTCGCCGCCACTGAAGAGGAGCAAAGGGATACTCATCTCGGCAAGGTCGGCGATAAACGCTTTCGCCTCTGCCAGTGATAGTTCGTGGCTGCTGTCTACCCCAGGTCCTGCAGTGATATAACAATGCGTACACGCCAGATTACACTTATTCGTGACGTTCCAGAATATAACAGGCCTGCGAGTCTCTGCGAACGCCAGTAACCTGCTTGGCACTTGATCAGGCGGCTTTCTCCTGTACTTTAATGCGTCACTAACGGTCCCTTTTCCATGAACAAGCTGCGTTATGCGTATCATGTCACTATTCCATTTTTCTGTTTTTCACAAATGTGATATGTTTATTTAGTTAAGAGTTCATTTACTATAATCAGGTGTAGTAATATAAAAATGAAGAAAGAAGAGCTGGTACATCTACATCTGTTATTGGCTCAGTTGAAGAGGTATTGTGAGGAACAGGATGTAAACTGTGATTTCGCGAGATATAACGAGCTTGGAATCACGCCTTTCCAGGTACACCGGAGCAAAGATGACCACAAACAAGCGGTCTTCATCCTGGGTACCGAGCTTGTATCGCTGGCAGCAAGGAACAATTTTCCGCTGGGTAAGTAGTAAAATGATAAATTATAGAGTGTATATGGATTATCCCCCGCCTCCTTTTTCAACACGGCGTTAATCAGGGGCATGGGTGCGCAGTAGCAAAAAATTAGATTGTTGATGTGGTTTGTGCTATTTAATATTGTAAAATAAGAGTGTGCGAAAATGCTTTTATTTTCGCTTGTGTTTACGAATAGTACACTAAGAAACTTCTGTTCTAAAAAGAAACCTTCATGACCCATGGGGACACCCATGAGCATGAAAATGTATTTTCATACCAAACAATATGCTTTTTATGCATAACGAAACATGAAGGATAATAAAACCTATCAAGACTGTTACTGCATCGGTATTGAAATAGTGTACCCGAAAGAAGGTGCGAAATACTGGAAACTACCGTCTGAACGCTTGATAACCATAGATATGGGTCCTGATGGCGAATCAAACGAGGCATTTACCGCATGTAACAGGAAAGAAAATCCATTTAGCGGATTCTTTCTTCAAATTCATGGCTTATATCAGATCAGTAGAGAGTGGTGAAACGCTTGCGATAACGTGACTGTAAAAATAGAGCATGTACATGCTGAAGCGGAATAAATTGGAACTGGAAGTATTGGTGATTTTCTGCGCCGCTGCCACAATAGCTGCTGGATGTAGTGCAGAAGACGACACGATACAGTGGGGGCAATGTCGGGATATATCATATTCAAATCTTGAAACAATTTTGCAACCTTGCCAGATGACGTCTGCGCCATCACAGGAATCCATCACAGTCCATTTTACAGTTGAACCGGCAAATTGCAGCTTATATACGACACCTGCGGGCAACGAATTTGTATATCTAAATATAGACGGTTTAGAGCCCTCAACGAGTCCGGGAGAGCCACAACTGCCGATGAAAACAATCGTGATAAAGCTGCCTCGAGAAGCTGAAGTTGTCTGTGTTCAAGTAACTTCTGCTGTGTACCGTGCAATACAGAACGAGTTGAATATTGTACCTATGCCGCATCATAAAAACGCTATATACAAACCATCCGAAACTGTATACTCACTGAGTACCTATTTCCCGGGTAACGCTGTTACGTATGATACAGGAATGGATACAGAGAATACGTATGTCTATGCACACCTCTGGCCGGTTCAGTATGTACCCGCATTGAAGAAAGCGGTCATGATAACGGATGCCAACGTAACGGTTTACTACACCTTGCACGACGATGCCCACAGGACAGTTATGGGGAATAGTGATACAAGGCAAACGTTAAAAGATGCGGAATGCGTTATTATTACACCACCTGAGTTCTACACCGAAGCAACGAGCCTGCAGTGGTTCCATGTGCATGAAGAGAACATAACGACAGAAGTAGTCAATACGAGCTGGATAAATAATAAGTACTGGACAGCCCAGGAACCACCGTACAACGGCTATAAAAACCGTTCCAATCCTGGTTATAACTCCATTGCGGGATATGACTATGATCTATCCCTACGCATAATCTCTTTTTTGAGAGAACACACGAACCTGGACTATGTGGTTCTGTTTGGTAATGCGAGATTGGTTCCACCAAGTTATTACTGGTTTGACGGATTTTATTATGAAGGTCATGAGGAGAAGATACTCACTGAATATAACTCATGGATACCCACGGACTTCTTCTATAGCTCACCGGATTATGATTTCACACCCGATTACGCGGTTGGTAGGCTTCCGGTAAGTGACAGAGAAGAAGCGGCTGCTGTTGTTGATAAGATACGAAATTGGTATGACGGTGCTGATTGGTCATGGTTCAAGAACGTTGCACTTGCAGGTGGTAAACCGTTCGTGGATAATAATGATGGTTGGGAATTTCAAGGCGAGTTGCAAACATCAGATACTGTGAACAAGAATTATCTTAATGGTATGGCTATAACAAAGTTCTACCTTACAGACGATAACTACAGTAAGGCGAATGTTCTGGAAGTCCTTTCTGGAGGATACGGATTGTTTTACATTTCTACACATGGAACCGGCGGTATGTTTGTAGACAGGAATCATGACAATTCAGAGCTGGTTTTAGCTACTATTAGTGACATAAAATCGCTTTTACCAAATGATAAGGTTCCGGTAGTGATAACAGACGCATGCGATAACGGCGCGTTTGACACGAACGTCTATTATGCAGATTTCGACCGTTCGGTTGGTGAGGCGATTGTAAACTCGGATGCAGGAGGGATCGCGTACATCGGCGGCTCAAGAGTGGTTTTTGCAAGGGCTGATTATTGTTTTAATAAAGGTAAAGTAGTAATAACAAAGGAGCCGCAGATGGCTGGCTTGATTCATTATGTATTTGAGAATTACCATGAAGGCAGTGGCACCGCGATTGGCGACATTACGACAGCAGCAATGCGTGATTTCGCAGTGAATAACGTTCTTACAGACCCTTCTACATGTAATCTCCGTACCATACTTGAATTTGTACTTCTTGGTGACCCTGCGTTGCTCATACCAGAGCAGGAGCAATCGGGCATTACATACAAGAAACCCGATACCTGCATTGGGAATTGCAGTGAAGGAATCCCAGTGTTGTGTAGCGGCGAAAGCGTTAATCTTGATATAACTTCTGACTCACCTATGGTGAAGATAAAGGTAATAGATACAGGATATACATATCCCGAATTTACATTTGAGGGTTACGACTATTTGCTGAGCAGGGCACAAAAAGGGGCTTTCAATAACCACGCTGCGTTTACTTTTACGCCACTACGCCGAAACAGGCATTTGATACGGGTAGAATCAGAAGATGGAAAAGAGTGCCGGCAATATGTTGATATTGCAATTGGTCTGGGAGAAGCGCTGGATGACACTGTGCTAACATGGAGTTCAGGTGGTAATTCAAGCTGGTTTGGGCAGCAGTCAACGTATTATTACGGCGGAGATGCGGCACAAAGTGGTGCTATTGCTCATAATCAAGACTCATGGATTCAAACCACTGTTTCTGGACCTGGTACCATAACATTTTACTGGAAAGTCTCATCACAAGCAGGTTATGACTTCTTAGAGTTCTACATTGATGACATGATACGGGATAAGATAACAGGCGGTTGCGATTGGCAGCAGAGAAGTTATACACTGAGTTTTGGCTCGCATAGGCTACGGTGGAGGTATGTGAAAGACGTCGGCGTATACAACGGATCTGATTGCGGCTGGCTGGACAAGGTAGAGTTTAGCACTGCATTGTTCGATACAGGTCCGGGGGCTTATCCAAGCATCTGTGGCATGCATAAGGGAACAATCACACCCAATCAAACGATGATCAATGTATCCACGCTTTACACATATCCCTGCACTGGCACCGGCGGGCATACGGAATATATAAGGATATGGAACTCCACGTTAAACGCGACTGCACTATGGGACGGTTATGGTGACGATTGGCGTTATGTCCCTTTTGATAAAACCTTCACGCTTGTAGCAAACGAAACATACAATTACACCATACGTACAGGCTCTTATCCGCAGATTCATCACACACCTGCACTGTCAACAGCAAGTGGGTGGTTAAATTGTACTGAATTTGTGGATGCAAATGGGAAGAGATATGATAATTGGATACCTGCGATAAGGCTGGAATAGCCTGCGGTATATAGAGGCTGTCCCACAATTACCCAATAGCCACAGATAGCATC
>JAOZPO010000042.1 GCA_029932715.1 Halobacteria archaeon
CATTTTCTAACGCATTTAACGTATGGATGAGATTAAACTGCTGGAATATGAATCCTATCTTCTCCCTTCTTATCTCCGCAAGTCCGTTTTCGCTTAGCTTACCTGTGTCTATACCGTCTATGAAGACAGCACCGCTTGTTGGCTTATCCAGACACCCTAACAAGTTGAGAAGCGTGGATTTACCTGAACCCGATGGTCCGATTATAGCAATGAATTCGCTATCCTTTATCTCTAAGTTCACGTCTCGCAGTGCTTGTACTTCCACTTCGCCCATACGGTATGTTTTGCTTAGATTTTCGGTGTGGATCATACCTCTACCTTTCTCGTTTTCGCTTTACCACAATCCACAGCAATATGGCAACAACGACAGCAATTCCAAGCACAGCAGCAATGAGTACGGGATCCGGTAACCCAGCTTCCTGCGGCTCCTTTACTTCTATATGCACTTCGTAACCCGTAGCTTCTTGTCTCTGATCTGTATCCACGTCCCGGAACACCAGTTTAAAAGGTATTTTTGCTTCGGTTCTGTTTAGGTCACGTGTATAGACATCAAAAGAAGCAGAAAAGACGTCTCCCACTTCCATGTCGCCGATGAAATATTCAGAAGGCAGTATTCTGAGCCCTTCTATCGCAGCAGGCATCACGGATACCGCTTTAATGTCCTTTGTCATACCATTAGCCACGTCAAACTCTACCTTTGCCACATCGTCTTTAAAAACCGATTCAGGCGCATTCACTAAGATGAGCCTTACATCTGCGATACTCGTTACGAATACAGAAGATTCAAGCCCGTTCTGGTGTTTATTATCACCGTTCTTGTATGTAACCTCAAAAGCGAATTTTTTAGTTCCTGTTTCACCAGAAGTAGCATCTGTACTGGAAGTTTGAAGCGTGAAATCCACCGCCCTCTTTCCATACGCGCCCAAATCACCTATGAATATTCGCTCTGGTGTGAATTTCAATCCTGTGCTTAGCGGCTTCATATATACAATCACACCATTAACAGAATTAGGGCGGTTATTCGCCACCTCTATCTCCATCGTCACAGACTCGGTGAACGAAATCTCGGAAGGGATGTCCTTTACTAATAGTTCCACTTCGCTACTCTCCACCTTCACGGGTATAGGAAAACGCACGTTTTCACCATTGTCTACTTCTACGTACAATTCTGTGAAATAGGTTCCATCGCTGGCATGAGTGTCGGCTTTTATCGGTAACGAGATTGATATGCTTTCTCCCTGCCCTAAAGAACCCACGTTGTAGTATTTTGTGCGGTAGGAACCTTTTTGCAACCATTCTATCTCCCCGCTACTGCTCAACCGTATGGTTTCTATTTCTGCACTTACCGCTGATGTCATCTGAGTAGTAGATGAGTCACCTCCTAATTTTGTAGTCCTGGTTTCCATCTCTGACGACTTAGTATCCATATTCTTTATTGTGACTGTAATGGTGCCGGTGTCGCCGGGCATCAGCACTTTGGGCTCCAGTGTGTAGTTCGTAACCATGACCGCGGGCCCATCAACGGCAGATACAGCGGCTGTTGCAAGCAGTACCAGAGATGCCACTGCAAAACCCATCGTAATAACTTTTCTCGTATTTTTCATCTTTTATCATTTGTGTTTCGTTTTCACACTATTTTTTTAGCTCTGCCCAAAGACCTGCTTTGTCATGAATTATACGGAAATTAGCTATGTCAGCTTTACATATAACTGCTCTTAGTTTATCAGGTGACCTGTAAGCTTTTGCATTCTCCTTCAGGGAATGGTCTCTTAGAGATTTCATCCTGTTTGACTCTTCCTCGCTGACATATCGCCCGAATCCACCGCCGACAAAACCAATGCCTCCCTTCTTCAAGACTCTGTAAATTTCTTTAAATACCCCTACCTTCTCTTCCCAGCAGTGATATGACCCTCTGCTGACTATGAAATCGGCAAAATCGCTCGCGAAAGGCAGATCGTGGGCATCGCCCAGTACCGGGATTATACTATCTGCCAACCGTTCTTTCTCAATGTTCATGCGCGCTACTTCAGATATTGCCTTCTCCTTTTCCAATGCATATATCTTCAACCTGGAATGTTTGCATAACTCAATTGCAAAAATAGCCGTGCCACAGCCGACATCCACGCATACACCTTCCAAAGCGCCATAATCCTCAATGATTTGTTTTACGGTAGAGGTAATAGCGGGCATAAAGTTCTCTCTGACCTTTTTATCAAAACGCTTTGCCTCTATAAGGTCCATTTCTGCGTATTCGGCAGGGACACACTCCTCAGACATAATCTTATCTCTCCTTTTAATCTTTTGTGATAAATTTTGCGCGATTGTTTCCTTTTCAACTCTTACCTATCGGCTCCACCATCTGAGAAAGAACAGGCTTTAATTTTACCTTGCCTTACACCATCCCAAATCCTGCCAGCACACGCCTCAACTTCTCCTCGTTAGCCGCACTCAACGCACCCAACGGAAGCCTGACGTTACCGGAAACAAAGCCCATCAACTCCGCTGCTTTCTTCACCGGTATCGGATTCGTCTCCAGAAACATCGCTTCAAACAGCGGAAATAACTTAATATTAATCTCCTTCGCATTCTCCAGGTCACCTTTAGACATCGCAGCCACCATATCACTCATCTCCCGCGGTGCAATATTCGCAGCCACGGAAATCACTCCCTTGCCTCCCAGGCTCATTATCGGCAGCGTAAGGAAATCATCACCCGCGACCACAGTAAAGTCCAAATCACGCTCTTTCGCTTTTCTTATAACCGCGCCCACCTGTTTCAAATCGCCCGACGCTTCTTTCACCCCTTTTATATTCCCCACTTCCGATGCAAGCTCTATCATCGTATCCGCAGTCATATTCAGACCTGTCCGCGAAGCGATATTGTACAAAATCAAGGGCAAATCCACCGATTCCCCTATCTGCTTGAAATGCTCCTTCAGCCCTCGCACGTTCGGCTTGTTGTAATATGGCGTAATCAGAAGACAACCGTCTACCCCCGCGTCTTCCGCATGTCTCGTGAACTCTACCGCCTCTGTTGTATTATTCGATCCGGTACCCGCGATCACCGGCACCTTTGAACAGTCTACTACCACATCAATCACACGGATATGCTCCTCGCGTGATAGTGTTGCAGACTCGCCCGTCGTGCCACACGGAACTATTCCCGCTACTCCGCCCTCTACCATGTACTCCACTAACCGTCTCAAACCTGCCTCATCTACTTCATTATCCCTGGTAAAAGGCGTTATAAGCGCCGGATATGCCCCTTCTATACTTTGCATTTCAAATCGTATCCTTCACCTTATTTTTATGCGTTATATACCCTGCTATTCTATTCCTTACCCCTTTGCTCTCTATGTTTGTGTACTCAGCCACTATCTTCTTATTCGCTTCAAAGTCATCACTAAGATCATCCACCTCTCGCATCAGTTCCCTTGACAATTTCTTTATATAAGCCGGTTTAATCGTGCCCACTACTATTCACCCTCTTTGCTTCCTGGTTCTTCCAGCTCTTCATCTTTCTCTCTCACGTCACTCACGCCTATCATCAAAAATACCGCTCCCGCTAACAGCACGATTAGTGGTATTGCGCCCAGTATAACTGTCTTTAGCGCCTGCCGGAATATATCCACTCCTGGAACTACCAACATGCCTATTCCCAATACTGCCAGTGCAACTCCAATCAATATCTCCCCGTATCCCTTCATCTTTTGCTCTCACCTCCTTAGAACGAATTTAGCAGTTTCTGGCTTGTAGTGCCAGTCCGCTGCTAAAACATTATCTCTCCTGTAATACTTCTCAAGCCTTCTTATCTTTGATTCGGTCAACTGTAACGCTCTTTTATTGTGCACATCTTTCTTATTCTCTTCTATATGTTTCCTTATCCGAAGCGCTTTTCGCATCAAATTCTGGAGGTCTTCCGGTATTCCCGGTGCAACATTGTGCGCATTTAAAATAGCCGTCATTTTATTCCCCGTTACCTGTGCAACACTCGGTATGCCATTGGCATCCCTTAACTCTATTCCTATCTCACTTGTTGTAAGCCCCTGATTGTACAGCGCGACTACTCTCTGCTCCACATCCTCCGCCGACATCTCTAACCATTCCGGTGCGCCCTTCCTGAGGCCAAGTGACTTCTTAGACCCTGATTTGCCTCTACGCCGTGCATACATCCTTGCCATTTTATACGTCCTTAATTACCTAATCTGCGCTTTGCATATAAATATCTTATGATGTTCCTCGCTGCTAATTTGATTAGTTCGTGATTTTTTAAAAAATTGCGAAAAATACACGCTTGATAGTCCATATCTCCTTGTTTCGCTATTTGCTGCAACATCTGCTCCTGCGATAGTACACGGCATATAGTATCGAAGTCACTATCTTTTAGTATGCACCGTAACCTGTGAACCTTAAGCCCAAACGCTATCTCTGCCCCTATCTCCTTCCTCCACCCTGTTTCATAATCCCGCAGCACTCCCATGTCATTACTCAAACACGCTTCTGCCGCTATCTTGCCCGCTATCTTACCACATTTCAAGCCGTAATACACTCCTCCTCCTGTTATCGGCTTGACCTGTGCAGCAGCATCGCCGACCAGCAGAACTCCGTTTCCTTTAAATACTCTAACTGTACTCAGACCGTGCATTCGCCTGTGCAGACCGGTAGCAATAGGAATTGCACCGGCAGTGAAACCAGTGCGGGTGCCTTTGTACCTCTCTGCCATCTCTGGATGTTCTGCTAAAAACGCTTTTAAAAAACGCAGTGGATTCGGATGCCGTGAACACCTCTTATCTATGCAAAGTCCGATTCGAGCTACTTCTTCCGCACCAAGTGGAATAGCCCATGCAAAGAAACCAGGCGCTATGTTTCTACCTATAAAAATCTCTGCAAATGCATCAACGGCTTCGTATTCGCACTCCACTTGCACGCAGCTCAGTAGATGCCTTGCGACACTCAGCCCCGCCATTTTCGCTATTTTACTCCTCACGCCGTCAGCGCCAATAACAACTGTTGCTTTCAATTCTTCTTTACTATCACCAGCAGCTAAAGTTAGCTCTTCCCCCCCCACTCCCCTGTTTAGCTTTTTTATTCTGCTACTCATGATTATCTCTGCACCTGCCTTCAACGCATCTTCCGCCAATGCCCTGTCAAATACGTCTCTTCTTATGGCAAAAGCAGTCTTATCCGGTGATTGTATCTTTAATTCATACGAGTGCGAGCGGACAATCGCCCCTTTTAGCTCCTTGTTTATGAACGCTTTAACGTCTTTTAGTTCGCTTTCTTCTATCGCTCTTTTACTTATGAGCCCTGCACATTGGACAGGCACGCCTATTTCCGCGTCTTTCTCTACAATTAACGTAGAAGCCCCTGCTTTCGCTGCATATTTCGCTGCTATGCAACCTGAAGGCCCTGCCCCTACCACAATGACATCATATTTCTGCATAGCAAAATCATTACATCATCCTCTTTTAGTTTATAATTGAAAAGATTAATAATCGAAAAGCGTAAAATAAAAAGCATGAGAATGATAAAGGAAAAGACAAAACAGCCGCGAAAACAGAGGAAAGCAAGGTATAAAGCACCGTTGCACATACGGCACAAGTTCATGAGTGCGCCACTTTCTGACGAACTGCGAGATAAATACGATAAGAGGAGTTTTCCGCTGCGAAAAGGGGATACGGTAAAGGTGATGAGAGGTGATGACAAAGGCACGGTAGGTAAAGTGAGAACCGTAAACCTGAAGAAGGAGAAGATAACAGTTGAAGGAGTTGTAATTGCAAGGTCTGACTTATCTGAGGTGCCACGGCCCATACATGCCTCTAATGTAAGGATAACCAAGTTAGAGCTGAAAGATAAGCTAAGGGAAGCGGCGTTGCATAGATAGCGTGTAAATACTACCGTTAATCTACCCCTCTCCCATCACTGCCTCATGTAACGCAATCGCCCTATTTATGGATGGATGCGTTTTCCCTAATTTCGCTTTTAACCCTGCTATTGCCTCTTCTATACCTGTTCTTCTCGTGCCATCTATCAGGTTATCAGCATGTGCTACTATCTTCTCTTCCATCGTCTCTGGTATGAAATCCATCGCTGGTAAGCCCATGACTTCCGCCTCTCCCGCCGTTATCCCTGCTCCTACATGCCTTTGTATTATCCTTACCACAGTCTCCGGCAGCCCTAACTCTCTCGCCAGTTCTCCACCCACAAATCCGTGTTTCACACCATGTGTGCGTGCCCTACCTAAATCATGTAGCAATGCACCGGTATAAATCAATTCCTCATCTACAACGTTAGAATTCACATTATGATTAACAGCTATTTCCAGGGCAAGTTCCGCAACTGCTACACAATGCCTGACTACTGCCTTATTGCAGCCAACTTCTCGCAATAACTTTATGCACTCTCTTTTTATTCTTTCTTTATCTTCTCCTTCCACTGCTCTATCTTCGCTATCTTCTCCTCTAACTCTTGTATTAACTCATCATTTGAAATATACTCAAAATTCGTACCACATTCAGCACACATGAAGTTTTTTTCCGCGGCTTCTTCAAATAACACTCGCTGACAGCCACATTGGTAAAACACTCCTTTCCGTTCCTCTTCTAACTGGCTCTCCAGTTCTTTCAGTTTGCTATCCGCTTCATCTTCCAATATCTTCTTCACGTTGTCGTAATTAAAACGCCATAAATAGGTAATCCAGCCACTACTATCATCTCGTTCAGTCCTGTACTCCGCTATTCTGCTTTCATACAGCCGGTATAAAGTTTTCCTTACCGCAGTGAGTTTTGTATCGCTTAATTCCGCAATCTCTTCATCTGTTATCTCTCCTTCGGGAACGCTCATCATTATTCCCAACCCTTCGTCTCCTATTCGCCTCTTGAAATATTCCCTAACCACGAAATTGTCTAGCTCTAACATCTGATACTCTCCTTCCGTTGATACTATATTAGAGTTCTTCACTAATTAAACTTTCGGTTTTTTCCGCTTTTGGAAACGGTTAAGCAGGTAGGAACTTTTCTCTTATCTCCCCCGCCTTTTCTATCCCTATCTCCAGCATCTCCAATATCACTTCTTCTTTCATACCGTCACTACCGCTCTTCTGTATTCCTGAGACTGTACTATCTGCATTTGAAATTAGCGTCAACCTGCTTGTAGCCGCCTTCTCCTCTATATAATCTGGGTCCAGCAGGATATTACCGTCTATCTCTACCATTGTTACCGCCACCGGTGTGTCCTCTATCAATAGTGTATCGTCACCCGTTAAGTTATATCTCTCGTTAGGTAGACGAGTATTCTGAAGAGCAGCAATGGCACCTAACGCAGCGGCATCTACTAAGTTACCTCCATTGTCCAGTACATGAATATCTAAAAAAACTATCCACACCTTCTCCCCCTCTTCTATGCACAATTTCTCAATGTTAATAGCCTCAGACCCCCGGATACCACGGTCCACTACTCTCGCCAGTTGTATACTATTCTCATTTGGTGGTCCCGACTCAAATTCGGGCGATGCTAATGGTACAAGCTCCGCATTCGTTATTATCACCCCTTCCCCAGGGGTATCAGGAAAAGGCTCACCGGGTTCGAGTTTTACTCCTACCAAAACATCCGTAGTGCCTATTTTCACGCGTGCAGAACCTTCTGCATTCTCTATTATAGCTCTCTCCACGCTTATTTCCCGGTATTCGCGAAAGTCTCTACCATCTTCTCTACTCCCCTCCGCTATCATATTACGCACATAATCTTTCCTTACATCATCCATTATTTCAAGTCCCATCTCTTCTCCTCCTCTCTTCTACGCAGCTCTATCCTCGCTACTATCATATCGTTTTAACAACGCCGTACGCTGCAACTCGTATATCTGATGACAGGCATTCATTGCAAGCTTCAGCCCTTTTTCTATCTCTTCTTTTGTCATTCGACCATCCATTTGCAGTGCGGTTATTACGTTTCTTCGCGCTATCATCGCAATTGGCATATCTGCTTCGCCATAATTATCCTCCACCGCGTTCAAATCCAGAACTACTTCTCCTCCTACTTTGCCCACCGCAACTGAAGACACAAGGTCTTTCATCGGTATCCCCGCGTCGGCAAGGGCTACGGAGGCTGCATTTATCCCCGCTGTTCTCGTACCTGCATCCGACTGCAGTATCTCTACATAGACCTCTATTGCCGTCTTTGGGTAATATTCTTTTATAATAACGGGCTCCACGGCTTCTCTACTTACTTTCGATATTTCAACGCTCCTTCTATCAGGTCCCGGCCTCTTTCTGTCATCAACAGAAAAAGGTGCCATATTATACCTGAACTTTACCACTGCCATCTTTGCATCCTGAGCATGCCGGGGATGCATCTCTCTTGGCCCATATACTGCTGCTATCACCTTGTTATTGCCTAATTCAAGATAACAGGACCCATCTGCTCTCTTTAATACGCCCACCTCTATCTTTATATCCCTAAGTTCATCAAAACCTCTGCCATCTACTCTTTTACCCTCTTTTATAAATTCTATATCTTCTCCTTTTTTCATTTTACGCCTTATCCTCTCTATCTTTTACTACTCTGTCTGGCTAAATCCAAAAATTCCGCCACTCTATTCGTCAAACCTGATGTGTGCGCTTCATTTGTAATCATCAATATCACCTCAGATGCGAGTTTCATGTCTTCTGCATCGCCTTTTATCCAAATACGACCGTTCTTTGCGACGAATATAAAGCAGTTGCTTTTAGCTTTTAACAGCTTTATCATCGAACCTTTCCTTCCTATAATACGGGGCACCTTCGTATAAGGTATCTCTATCAATCTCCCCCCGCTTCCTATAACCAAATCTTCCTTCAATGCCAGAGATATCCTCATCAGCGCATCCACGTTCGTTACCTCCACTGCGATTAAATCATCCAGATCCCAAAACGCATTCATATTGCCAAAGTCTATTCTCTCTTCATTCCGCATTGCTACTTCCGACATGTGCAACCGCGCTTCGTATGGCGACGCTATATCAATAATCCAGTATGGGAACGAAATCTCAATCACCTTTCCTAATACCACATCGCCCCTTATCGGTATATACTTCCCGGTAAACGCTACCACTCTTATCTCGTTCTTATCATCTACCACGCCATAGGTCGCGGCATGAACTTCGCCATCTTCTACATAAGTCCCCTCTCCAGCACGTTTCGCATCATCAGAAACAAAATCACCCGGAATTACCACCTTATACATATTACTTCACTATCTTCGTCTCAACTTCTCCCTTAGTCAAACCGTTCAAAAAAGAGAAAACGTCATCTCTCAATCCTGTTGGCACCTTCAAGAGCGCTATATATGACCCGTCTCCCTGCCACTCCTCTTTTGTCACCTTGTACCTCTTCTTTATATCATATACATGCCCCGCATACGTGGCAGGTATCTTTATCGCTATCTCTATCTCCTCTATCTTTATGGGGATTAAAGGTCTTATTGCCTTCACCGTCTCGCTTACCAGATCATCTACTGTCTTGAACGGATCAACATGCACCTTAGCCTCTTTCATCGCTATCTCTATCCTTGCGGGTGGGTGAGGGGTACCAGTCTGAGGATTTATGGAGATTTGAGCGATTTGATCTATCACCTTCTTCCTCTTCTCCTCCACTCTTCTCCGTCTTTGCTCGGTGGTCAGTTGCACCTCGCCCTCTTTTATTATCCTCTTCGCTATTTCCACCACATCTGTGGTAGAAAATACTGCCATCAAATTGGCTTCTGTTGCCTTTTCACCCTTTGATACATCTCCAAAAATGCCCTCCGCCGCTAATACAGCGCCAATATCAATCG
>JAOZPO010000186.1 GCA_029932715.1 Halobacteria archaeon
TACATCTCTTTCAGGATGCCCGCGCCTGATTTGCGTGTGAAGAGCTCTGCGAGTTCAAATGTGGGTGTTCTTATCTCGTCATAGCTCCAGCTCGCGGCTATCGCTCGCATCTTAGTTTCCATTAATCTCCTCTTTTCCATTTCCGCGGGCATAAAATCGCGTGTGCCGCGTGCTCGTTCTATGCGCATTCGCTCATCCTTCCTTCGTCTAAAACCGCCTCATGAAATCCTCTACCACATTTACATCTTCTTCGGTTAACCGGTATAATTTATAAACAAGTTCGTTTATTTCTTTCTCGCGCTCTGCAACTCGAGAATAATTAATTTTCTTTGTAAATTCTCCGAGATACTTTACCTCCTCTTCCGCGAGTTCTATCCTTTTCATAAAATATAGGATAAACTCACCGTATTTATCTGCGCAGGAAATGCTCATACTGCTAGCCGGGTAGCGGCAGGACTTGCTTTCGCAGGGCTCCTGGATAGATCCAGCTACCAGACCTGGAAAGATATGCCTTTCTCGATTGCGCAAACATCTTGAATTCAGCTGGTTGAAACTTCAATACGATATCAGGTAAGAAAGTAAATATGGATCGGTGGAGGATTATTTTGGTGCTGAATAAAGAGAGGGGATATTGTTACAATACAAATTCATCATAGTCCGTTACTACCGCACCATTAAAGACGGTATGCCTCACCGCACCCGGGAATTCATAACCCTCAAATGGTGACCAGCCGCATTTTGTATATATAAGTTCACTACTGATTTTCACAGGCTTATGCGTATCCAAAACGGTAAAATCCGCCCTCTTCCCCACTTCTATACTACCTCTATCGTTCAAGCCCAGAAACATCGCCGGATTGTAGGCACAGACCCGTGATATAAGCACCGGGTGTACGTCACACTGCACAATCAACCAGGCGGTGAAATTACCATAAGTATCTAAGTTAGGAACACCGGCAGGTGCTTCTAAAATGCCAAGACTCTTTTCGTCCTTTGTGTGCGGTGCATGATCAGTAGCCAAAAAATCTATCCTGCCTTCTTTAAATGCAGCCAGCAACCGCTGCCTATTCCCTTCTGTTCTCAAAGGCGGATTCGTCTTCAGAAATCCGCTTTTAGTCGCTACTGCGTTCTTGTTAAAGAACAAATGATGGGGTGTGACCTCACAGTGAACGCTTCGGGACAGATTTATGAATTCCAATGACTCGTAAAGAGAAACATGGGCTATGTTGATTTTTATGTCTTGATAAGCATAAAGATTAGATAAAACGGACTTAACCGCGGACAATTCCGCCTCTTCGGGTCGCAGTTTGGAATGTATCTCGTTGCGAGACCATTCTGCCCCTCTTGCCTTCAACTCCGCTTTTCGCTCTTCTATAATTACCTGGTCTTCGCAATGGATTATAAGTGGTTTAGAAGTCCTTACTACCGTCTCAATCGCTTCTGGCAACAGCCCTATAGGCATAGATAACCCTCCCGTTTCGGCAAGGTACATTTTATATGCTACCACTTCTTCTTGCATACCCACAATGCCATTCGTGTTTATAGCTGCGTTTGATTCTGTAACGGCGCCGTAGAAGAAGAAATCAATCAACCCTTTTGCTTTTGTGTATGCAAGTTCCTTCTTTTTCCGTATTCGGTCCACGTTTATGCCTGGCAATGGCGTGTTCGGCATGTCAACCACGGTAGTCACGCCACCATGAAGCGCAGCTTCGGCACCGGACCTAAAATCTTCTTTATAGCTCCATTCCTGGCTCTCATCCTCTCTTAAATGTGCGTGCAAATCAATAAATCCCGGAAAGATTAGACATCTCCGCGCTTCTATCTTTCGCTCCCCATGCAACCCTTGCTTCTTTATTTCTGTGATGAAAGCATCATCAATACCAATTTGAAGTTCGCTTATCGCTCCTTGAGTTACTACTTTACCTTCAATTACCAAATCATGAGTCATATCTTTTAAATAAAGAAGTAGAATAGAAGAGATAAGGTGTAATGAAAAATGTTTCCGAATAAAAGAATGCAGGGCATGATAGGGAAAAAAATACATATAGAGATGAAGGGCGAGAGAACCGTGCTGGAGGGTGTGCTAAAAAGCGTAGATGACTACTTGAATTTGCATCTGAGTGCGGCAAATGAGCTGTATAATAGCGAGAAGAAGCGGCTGCTTGGTTCCGTGGTGGTCAGGGGTAATAATATCGTGCTTATACATCCATTGAATGAATGAAAGCGGAAAATGTAGCAGGAAAGAGAATAGGATTAATCGGCGTGGGTAATATAGGAGCATCTATCCTCCGTGGATTACTGGCTGCTGATTCTGATGCACGGATGGAGCGTTTTTATATTTATGATGCTAAGGAAGAAGCAGTCCGGCATTTTGAAAGTGATCCCGGGTATAAAACAAGAGTAGAGGTATGCGAAAATAGCGCGGAGGTGGCGAAGAACTCGGAGATAATAATCATGGCAGTCAAGCCAAACGTGGTGAAAGCGGTAGTAGAGGAGATTGCACCGTTTGTTGCTGAAGATAAGT
>JAOZPO010000043.1 GCA_029932715.1 Halobacteria archaeon
TTCCATCAAATTTGCTTCTTTTGCCTTTTCACCCTTTTATACATCTCCAAAAATGTCCTCCGCCGCTAATACAGCACTAATATCAATCTCAGCCACTCTTTTTATTGCATCCACCTTCTCAGGGTCCACAAGTACTTCAAAACTGTGCTTACCGTGCTTATACCTTGCTATCACCGCTTTGTCCAGGCTGACCATTTTAGTGCCTATTTCTCCTTATCCGCCTTCTCCCCTTTCATCTTCCCCTTAGCAGCAGCCTTTTCGTTCTTATTCTTCAGTTTCTTTATATACGGCTCTAACTCATCTGCACTCACAATCCTGAATCTCTTCTTCTCTGACTCTGCGAGGCCCATATCCACCGTTGTTACGTCTATATTCCCCTCTGTTACCTTATACAAAGCATCCAAACCGAGCAAGATGGCTTCTTCGAGCTTGACGTTCTCGTCATACGTCTCCTCTAACATCTCAGTTACTATCGCTCTTCCCGAGCCTATCGCAGTTGCTTTATACTCAAGCAGAGCACCGCTGGGGTCTGTCTCAAGGAGGTAATTATTCCCGTTGTAGACGCCACCTATCAACAATGCGGTCCCAAAGGGTCTGAGGCCACCTATTTGGGTATATGCCTGTTTAAAATCACATATCTTCTTCGCTAATGTTTGCACATCTATCGCCTCGTCATAGATGATCTCATTTATCTGCGCCTCCACCCTGCCTCTATCTATTAGCACCCGCGCGTCTGCGACCAGACCCGAAGTTGCTGCTCCTATATGGTCATCAATCTGAAATATCTTCTCTACTGAGCCCCCTTCTAACAGTCGAGAAGTCAGTCTTTTGTCCACCAATAGCACAACGCCATCAGTTGCCTTTATCCCAACGGCTGTAGTCCCTCTTTTCACTGCTTCACGTGCGTATTCTACCTGAAATAACCGCCCATCCGGACTGAACACTGTTATCGCCCTATCATACCCCATCTGTGGCATCATTTGCATTTATATCACCTTTTATCGCTATCCTATGGACTCGACGGGATTTGAACCCGTGGCTTCCTCCTCGCGAAGGAGGCACTCTTCCACTGAGCTACGAGCCCCTGTCAGGTCAAGTCCTTTTCACTACTAATAACTATACCGATGTATAGATATAAGCTTAACAGTTATTAAGTGAGGAGCTTTGGTTTAAAATATATGGACCCTTCATCGTTCGTCAGCGGAGCATTCCTGGTAGGATTGGGCTTTCTGACCGGGCTGAGTGGAGCTTTGATACCAGGACCTCTTCTTGCCTTTGTTATCTCGGATACGCTGAAGAGAGGAGCATTATCAGGTCCATTTACTATCATTGGTCACGTTTCCGTTGAATGCGTGATAATATCAGCACTTGTGGCTTTAGGACTCGGGTTGGAGAACTATTTCAGCCAAATCGAATCATGGATATACATGGTAGGTGGCATTGCCCTCATAACAATATCATTCTACATTATTAAAGAGGCAAGGGCAGTGGACTCAAGAGGGGAAATGATAAACACTGAAATGGTGGGCACGCGGAATAAGTATAACAGTACAATTTTTGGCGGGTTTCTACTCACTGCTTTTAATCCCTCTTTTATACCATGGTGGATGGTAATAGGATACCCGATATTGCTAAAAGGATTCGAATGGCTCGCCCTGACTGGAATAGTTCTAGTTACCATAGGGCATTTCCTCTCGGATTTCGCATGGTATTCTTTCGTATCTTATTCCTTCTCGCGAGGGAAAAAGCTTTTTGTCGGGAGGAGATATGAATTAGCAATGTTCACAATTGCTATCTTTATGGCTGCTCTGGGCACCGTGTTCCTTGTCCATTCCCCGTTGCGGAGATTGTTTGGATACTATTGAACCTTCAATATTACCTTTATTTCTCACGCGCAACAAACAGCAAAGCCGCGCTAAGGATAAAAGCAATGAAGGAGAGAAGAGCGTCAAATCCTGGAGTTGAAGACGGCGCTTCCGGAGTAGCCGAGATGTTGTTTTTTGTACTATTTGACTGGTGCACCACCGACTGAATTTGCTCCTTGAATGTATAATTAGCCCCGTCGTCCCCCACGCATATCAGTTCTAAACCCTGCGGGTATACATCATCCACTGTATTTGCTGCTACGTCAAATTCCAATATTGCATTACCTGTTTTATTTACCCTCAAAGTACCTACCTTATCGCTTCCCGTACTGAAATTAAAAGGTGAACCCGCTACGCGAACGCTAACAGATTCCGCTTCCTCTGTCCCTACATTCCTTACACCCACGTGCAATGCGACATGATCGCCAGCATTTATAGTCCTGGGCTCTGTATAATACGAAACCATCTCCAGCTTCGGCTTACCTTCTACCAGTACTCTTATGGTCTTGTTCAATTCGTATTCACTGTTTCCCCTATCTTTATACGCTATCACCAGAGGAAGGTTATATACCCCAGTCGCTGCATCTTCTGCAATATCAACAAAAACCATTGTAGAGATTGCTTTGCCCGCCTCTATTTCCCCTATGTACACGCGGTCCGCGCCGGATCTGGACGGTATTATTGTATCATCACAAATCAATTTCGCCTCCACATCCTTTGCAGTCGCTTCCCCTGTATTTCCTATTTTCATTGTTAATTTTACATTCTTATAGCCCTGTCTAACGTGCGCGGGCTCCGTATACACATCGCCAAGCGTTATTACTGGACTCCCTTTTACCACAAATGCGATGTCTGAGGTCACCGGGCTACCCCAAAAACCGCCGGCATCCGGATGATAAAAGAAATTATTCGGCATAGATACGTAATAACCCAGATCAGTATCAAAATAGTATTCATACCATGAAAATTTTACCGGTATGACATAAACGCCATTAGGTATTCCTTCTTCCACGTGGACGGTGATCTTTTCCTTCTTCTCGCGCATTGAATTTAGCGCCGGTATTTGAACTTCCGTGCGCCCCACAAGGGATACGTTCTTTTTGTCTTCTACTTGAAATTCCAATCTGACATCTCTCGCATCTCCCGCACCGCTATTTTTAACTGTTAAAATAACGTCTCTCGTGTCGCCCTGGTGCAGCTCCGTTGGCGTTACGCCTGTTATGACAATAGAAGAGCGAACGGCACTAACTGGCGTTGTTGCTACTGCGAATAGAAAAGCAAATATGCACACGCATATCGCTGCTATCCCTAATAATCCCTTCTGCATTTCCTTGCGGTGCATAAATACAGAACAAGCTATGATATAATATAAATCTTCTGCGACTACGCTGACTGACCTAACTAACGAAGGTTGAAGTCGGCACTATAATAAACGTCAAATTCGCCCTCTGCTGTGATTAGCTGGTTATACGATGTCTGAGAATCGCCAGAACCAGAACCCGAAAGCACCGAGCATCCCGTGCTCACTATCCCTTCAGCCATGGATGAGAAGTCATACTCAGCCAGCGACATTGCATTGTTCGTCCTCACACTGGAATGAACATTACCGCGATCAAGCCTGAATTGCGAACCCGTAGCTGAACAGAGAAAGCCCTGCGGCATGCACAGGCTGCTATCTCCCGTATATGAAGCGCCAACACCTGTACTTTCGCTGCCTGTTAACCGTCCGGATGTGTTCAGAGGGTCATAACCTATGGAAGTTGCAGTCCATAATTGACTGCCACGGGCTGCTGGTATAACACTCAATACGTCATGTACCCGGGTTTCGCCCGCCGGTGCGTTGACGCGAAAAGCATGCGTAAAATGCTCTGATACGCTCTCGTCTGAATACGCATGTGAATAATCCTGGCTCATATTCAACGAGCCTGTGTGCCGGAGGTCTGTCATCGCCCATACGCGGTCAGGCTGACGCATAGTCCAGAAGTCGCCCTGAGCTAAAGCAGGTACCACCAAAATACTCAATAATACAAAACAACCTGCTATCTGCATAATAGCCCATCTATCTGCATTCATCCTTACTATTCTTCCCTTTGCGTTTATCATTATCAAAAAAAAAAAACAAAAAGGGGGAAAAGAAAAGAAAAAAAATGCCCCCTGTTTCTTCATTGGTTGTTGTCGCTATCGCCTATCTATGCTGGCAATTGGAATACAGGGTATGTCCTGGGCAGTCCTACGGACGGTATCTTTGATGTGTATGTCATGGACTTACTGAACTTCCAGGCACCACTGGCTGAGGTCATCTCGCTGTATGTCGTCCTACCTGCAAGCGGGTAACTTGTGCTGCAGTTCGTACCTTCCATCGTGCTTACCTTCATGCCTGCTTTTACTGTACCTCTACCATAATCAAAGCCTGTTTCATCACTAATACCCCTTGCATCTATCTCATGGTGTAATCTCGGCGAGTCAGTTGTCGTTGCAGCGGTCTTGGTTTGTGCCGTTACATAGGTCACTCTACTCAACTGGCTACCTTCTGCTACCATCTCGTTAGTTGGTGGTATACATACATCACTTTGCCATACACAAAGACCTTCCATACCTCCTGGTCCATCGTTATCGCCCTCTGATACGATGCTCAAGCCTGCATTCTCTGTTACGTCCACCCAGGCTATTGGGCTACTCGTATTGGTTATGTAGTAACTAAGTCTCTTCTCTACCCCGAGGTTTGGCGCCTTTGACCCGTCAAACGTGAAATCCTTCATGAAACTGGTGACACCATCAACAGCTTTCATGTTCTCGGTATACTCAATCTGCCCTACACGCTCGTCATCCGTGAGGATCTTGTCACTAAGGTTCTGTGTAGTATGTGTCTCCTTAAGGCTTTCTACTTCGCTCACGGTACCAATGCACTCGATGTTCACAGAAGTCACAATCTTCGCGGTCTCATTTGGTGCTGGCACCGGAGGACTTGCGGAAACAACACCTGCAACTGCAATCGTCATCGCCACTGCGATAGCTATGATCATTCTTATCCCTTTTACGTTCATTTTTGTTCTTTTCACCTCCTATTTCTTTTATTGATATGCCTATTGCTCGGCATAGTAGCAGCTACTTTACCTTATACTGCGTTAGTTCATTTATACGTTGGTATATAAAAGGGTATACGGTCTTTAGGTAAGAACCTTAGGTAAGGGTAAGTTAACGGTGTGAATGACGTCCCGTGGTGAAATGCTAAAAAGAAGGGCTATTAACGCGTTTCGGGCTGCTGAATTCTGTTATTTTAACTGATCCCTCAACTTCTGGTAATCGTGCAGAAACTCCTTCCCCTTCTCCGTCGTTCTGTACCCCTTGCCCGTGTTCTCTATAAGTTGTTTCTCGTCTAAATACGCGATGTAGTTACTCGCCCTATTAAAGTTGAGATTCGCTTTGTACACTATCTCCGTCTTCTTCGCCCCGTCTATCGCCGCGGAAAGGATGTCCACTATTATCTCGAATCCCCCTCTTCGCTTTTTGATGCTGTCCTTGAGGCTATCTCTTATGCCATCTTTGATGTACTCTTCTACCTGCATTCTCTTCTCCCTTTTCGCTTATCCCTCGCTAAAAGCAATCTTCACCCTTCGCGCTAAAAATCTTTCCTGCACTCGCATCACGCTATGTATGAATATCCCTTTTCAGCGCTATCTTCAGTACTTCACCTTAAGTTATAGCATTATTTTCTCGTTATGCAAATCCGCGATAATAACAGGTATAATAAATATATGATGTTAACATGTGTTAAAGCTTTATATAGTCGTAAACCATATAACCGAGAAGGAGGTGATAGAAGAGAAAAAATGACGGCACGGAAAACTATAAGAGCACTATTGATAACAGCGGCTATTCTTCTCCCCTTTGCGGCAGCAGCCAGTGCAGATGCTGACTTTTCTTATAACCTTACCACTGACGGAGGCACTATTGTGGCGGGCGAGAGCCATAAAGATCTCTCTCTAACTGATAGCACGGCAAACCAGTATTCACTCTACATGTACGCGGTAAACTCCGATAGCGCAAGCTGTAACCATTCCTTTTCAGAAAGCGGCAGCGAAATCAAATCAGCAACTAACGCCACTTATTATAGATGCACTTCAGGCACTGTGAGATGTCTCATAGGAGGTGCAAGTCTGATTGAGAACATAGGAGGCGCATCTACAACAGACACTGCCGCTGGTACAGCATGCTATCAAGGGGCAATCGGTTTCACCACTGATGTTGACAGGTTAGAGAAGTTTTCTACTGATGGACTGAGCAGGAACGGGGCTGATACATATTACAACATCAGCGCAGCAAAGGGTTTCGGTAGGTTCACAGCAGGTCTGGACTCGGTAGAAGCCACAAAGGGTGCTTCCGGTGGTGGATGGAGCAGCATCTCAGACAAGAAAACTACCAGCCGAATAGGTGTTAGATCAGGTGCTTACGACTTCACAGCCAAATACCATCTGAAAGCATAGCTTTTTAATTTTTTTTTATTTTTTTTTTTTTTGCTTTTTTGTTTACACGCACTATAATCTAATCTATTCTGTAAACGTCAAATTCATTTGGGCGGTGCAATTACCATCAAGCATCTGATTAAGCTTTATTTCTTCCGTGGGTGTTGACCACTCTATTTCTGTTTCCCTCCTGCCGCTGAATACCGACTTCGACACGGTATTGTATGACTGCTTGTTATCAGTTGTCTTTATAGAGACTGTGCCTTGCTTCTGCAGTTGCGTGACTTTGTTCTTTTCCGCGTGCGTGGCGCCAATACCACCCTGTGATGCTTTATACTTCTCTTCACTCACAAGGGCATTTCCACTGAATGATACCGAAGCGGAGTGGTGATAGTCCTGTGATTTACTCAAAGCGTCTAATGAATCTATTGTGTATGCACCATCAGGGCCCGTAACTCCTATAATTCGCTCTTCTACCTCTATTGCAGTAGTTCTGTCACTTATCGCTTTATCTATCAAAATATCTCCTCGCCCATCTACGGAAATAAGATCAATAATACGCGGTTCCATCACCACAAAGGAGACTACTGCTTTTCCCCTGTTCCCTGCTACATCCATCGCGGATATCTCTACTATGTTCATGTCTGACTCTGAAATTAGTGTTATTATCTTGCTTCTGTTTCCTGTTTCCACAGGCGTGAACGTCATAACCGCCTCCCCGTTCAGTTTGTAGCACCAGTCAGATACCGGCTCATTTGCTTCTGCTTCTACCTGTATCTCCTTCGTCACGTATATCTCCCCTTGTTCCGGCGTGAGGATGGTTATTTCTGGCGCTGTCGTGTCCACGTAGAAAGATACCTCTGCTTTACCCCTGTTACCCACGTTATCCATTGCGAATATCTCCACGGTATTCGTACCTTCGCTCGCCTCTAATGTCATCAAAACACTTCCGGTTCCTGAGTACTGCGGTGAGAAAGTTATGTTCTCCCCCTCTTTATTCTGCCGATAGCTCCAGTTTGATACCGGCTCATCTGCTTTTAACTCAAGTTCTATCTCCCGTGTCGTGTATGTCTCCCCTTGTTCCGGCGTGAGGACGGTTATTTTTGGCGCTGTCGTATCTGTTTCGACCTTTATCCCTGGCACACTCGTGTCCATGATGATCGATATAGTTGTTTTTGCGTTATTCCCCGCGCCGCCCCCCGCAAATATTTTCACCAAATCGCTCGTATTTACCTTTAATCTCATACTTCCGTTCCCTGTGTAAGAGAAATTCTCGTACATCTTACCCCATTGGCTCCAAGCTGAAAGTAGTTCATCCGCGTTCACTTCGAGCACTATATCCTTATCGCCGCTTATCCACACATCTGTCGGTAAAACAGTCAATCCAGACGCTGTCGTGACCGTTTCGACCGTTTGCTTTGACGTACTTGTGCCCTCAATGAATGATATAGTTGCGTTTATTGCGTTCACATTGCCCTCTGCCATGTATAATTTCATCAAGTCGCTCGCATTGATTGTTAATCTCACGCGCTCGTACCCATCGAAACTGAAAAAATCAGTCATGTTCAACCAGTCGCTCCTGTTCATTAGTGAATCATTAACGTGCACATCGAGCTGTATCCCGTTGTTCATCCCTTCTTCCGGTACCGTAACGAAGAATAAAGCTGTATTCTCCACATTTCCCGTGCTATTCTCTACGAGTACATCTACCACGTTCGTATCCCCGCTCCTCATCTCTATCCTCATCTTCGCTCTTTCGTTCACAGTTTCGTTTCCAGCGAGGGATACGTTCACGGTGCAGTTCTCCTGATTGTTCAAGTTCGTTATCGAAGCATTCGATTTCACTTCCACTTCTATCGCCTTCTTCGCTGATATCTTCTCTTCTTCCTGTGATTGCCCGCTCAATTCCTGTGGTGTCGTGTTCATACGCACAAAGAAGGATACCGCCGCTCTTCCCCCGTTCCCCTTTTTATCCCTCGCGTACACTTCTACTCTGTTTGCACCTTCACTTGCGGTCAGCTTTATTCGCGCAGTTCTTTTTACAGTAGCGTTATGACATGTGCTATCGTTAGCATAATCCGCAGGCGAGAACGAAATATTCTCTCCTCCGTTCAGCCGATAGCTCCAGTTGAAATTTGATAGATTTCCATCAGCAGTAACTGCCAGTGCTATCTCTGGTGTTGCATAAGTCGCGCCCTCCTCTGGTGCGACAACTACCACAACAGGAATGGAAGATATAGTCTCCTTGCTTCCTATTCCTGTGCCAACATTTGTAGTTGTGACTATAAACAGGGCTATGACTATCAGACAAAATCCTTTTATTTTCTTCACTTTAACGGTGGTGTTCAGTGGCAGATTACATGTGTACTATATACATACTTCAGGTCATTAATATGCTTTTTGGTTACTTAAATATTTTTGAAGCTTTTCATCATAGTTCACGTCACCACATATCATTACTCTGCACGTGAAAGAACCATTTGCACAGTTAGTTGTAATTTTGAAGCCATCAGAACCCACCTGGTTCCACGAAATTTAACTAACACCGTGGTGCATTTGCGGCACCAAATACACTCTTTTCAGCACATTTCATGTAAAAAATGCAAACGTTAAACCTGCGCTGAAGATAGCGGACAAAGGAGAATATAGCGCATGGTCAAAGATAGGGGGAAGATAATTGCAATCAAGTCACACCAACCTTCTCCTTTACCCTGTCAAGAGCCCTCTTGAGTTCACTAATCTCTATTCTCTTCGCTTTCATAATGAGACAGCCGTTATGATAATGGGGACTGATATTAAGCGTATTTAAAGTTTGCCCACAAACCTTCTTTTGAAAAGAAAGAAATCTGATGTATGAACAAAAAGCGTGAATATGCAGCCAAAGACTTTGCTTGACTTCGCATTAGGCAGCGAAAAATCGGATTTAGTGCTAAAAAGCGCAAACCTCGTGAACGTGTGCAGTGGCGAGATATACAAAACCGACATTGCGATTGCTCAGGATTTGATAGTAGGATTGGGCAGATATAGCGGAAGAAAAGAGATAGATGCTCGAGATAAATATGCAGTCCCGGGTCTTATAGACGGGCATACGCATATAGAAATGAGTATGCTTTCTGTGAGCGAGTTTGCAAAGGAGGTAGTGCCTCGTGGGACGACTGCTGTGGTAGCGGACCCGCATGAGATCGCTAATGTCCTGGGTATTGAGGGCATAAGAGCTTTTTTAGCAGAGGCAAAGTCAACACAGCTAAAAGTATATTGCATGGCGCCTTCTTGCGTGCCTTCCACCAACCCTTACCTTGGAC
>JAOZPO010000044.1 GCA_029932715.1 Halobacteria archaeon
TTTTATACTCATGTTTTTATTCCCCCTTTATCCTGCATGTGCGCTATGCACATGTATCGTACTTCATTATATTGCGTGGGGACTATAAATCCCTTTCGGGAGCATTTCCGGTGGAGTCCGTGTCCATTCCCACAAATAGTATTTCTATTGACTATTTCCGATGCAGTACGTGACTTACCACCTTTAAGAGTGATATATGTAGTAATAGCTATCATAAGTACAGGAGGTGAAAGTAGAGAAAGATGGTTTTTGACTGGCTAATCGGGATAGTAATTGTGGCAGTGATTATACTGGCATCGTCGATAAAGGTAGTGAAGGAATACGAGCGGGGTGTTATCTTCAGACTTGGTCGCCTGGTGGGCGCGAGAGGGCCGGGGCTGTTCCTTGTTATACCCATATTCGAGAGCATGATAAAGATAGACCTCAGGGTATTGGTGTTTGACGTCCCGCCACAAGAGCTAATAACCAGGGATAACGTCACGACACGCGTGAATGCCGTGGTTTACTACCGTGTGCTTGATCCAGAAAAGGCGGTAACCGAGGTGGAACAATACCAATATGCTACCTCTCAGATCGCACTGACCACGATAAGAAGCGTGATAGGACAGGCGGAACTGGACGAATTGCTCTCGAAGAGGGACAAATTGAACAAGGAATTACAGCAGATAATAGACGAAGCCACGGACCCGTGGGGTATAAAGGTGACAGCGGTGGAGATAAAGGATGTGGAGCTACCAAAAGAGATGCAGCGGGCAATGGCAGCACAGGCAGAAGCGGAAAGAGACAGAAGAGCGCGAATAATCACAGCAGATGCTGAGTTCCAGGCAGCGAAGAAGGTTGCAGAAGCGGCAAGCGTACTTGAAAAGGAGAAGGGCGGGATGTTCATCAGAACACTACAGACGATAAAAGAAGCAACAGAGGAGAAAGCTACTACGGTCGTCATTCCGTTCCCAATACAAATGCTCGAAGCTTTTGGATACCGGGCCGAAAGAACAAAGACTAAAGAAGAAACAGAGACAGGCGAATAAGCGTTTACAAACGCGGGCAAAAAATTTTTTATTTTTTCCCCTTTTGATATAACTTTAAGGTAGTTTTATGGGGAAGCAATTCTTAGAAATAACGGGAAAGGAAGAAGTAACAAGGAAGATCACAGAGCTGAGTGCAAAGCTTGCGGGTAAGATTGGCGTGGCGACACAGCAAGTGAGAATAGACAGTGGAGAAGCACTCGGTAGAATTGCTTCCGAGGATTCTTTTTCCGCACTCGACATCCCGCCATTTGACCGTGCGACTATGGATGGCTATGCGGTCGTAGCTTCTGATACGTTTTACGCTGATGAGGATAATCCCGCATCGTTGACTGTAAAGGGCTATATCCCCGCGGGAGAGTACCCATTGCAAAAGATAGAGACGGGTGTTTGTACTGCTATATCCACCGGTGCGCCAATACCAAAAGGAGCAGACGCCGTTGTTAAAGTAGAGAATACCATGGAGGAGGAAGCAATAGGGGAAACGGTAAAGATATACAAACCTGTCGCTCCCGCGGAAAACATCATGCCCGCCGGTTCGGACATAAAGCGGGGCGAGCGGATAGTGAAGAAAGGAACTGTACTGACGCCACGAGAGACAGGAGTTTTGGCTGCTTGCGGGATAACCGAAGTTTTTGTACGTAGAAAGCCGGTAGTGGCTGTCATCTCTACGGGCAACGAGATAGTAACGCCTGGAGAAGTACTCGCAGCCGCTAAAATCTACGACGTTAATACACAGACGCTCTGTGATTCGATCAGAGCTAATGGCTGCACTCCCTTATTCCTTGGGATTACCCTTGACAGTGTCGCGGAGATGACGGTGAAGATAAGAGAGTCGTTACACGAAGATGCTGACCTTATAATCCTCTCTGGCGGCACTTCGGCAGGCGCAGGTGACGTGCTGCCCAACGCGATAGAAGAACTCGGTGAGATTATCGTACATGGTGTGGACATAAAACCAGGGAAACCTTTCGTGGTTGGAATGTGCGGTGGAAAGTCAGTGCCGGTATTCGGTTTGCCTGGCAATCCCACCTCCGCTTTGGTTACATTCAATTTATTCGTTGCGCCCTTACTGCGTACGATCTCCGGGTTCCATCCGCAGAAAGGCGGTGCAAAGCTAAAGAGGGTGAAAGCGGCGATTAGAATCTTCTCCGAGCCGGGCAGGAACGAATATGTGCTTGTGAATCTGGAGAGGGAAGCGGGGAATATCATGGCGCATCCGATTCTCACGGGCTCTGGTGCAATCACAACCCTATCAAAAGCAGATGGATATGTATTCATGGAGAAAGGGAGGGAGATAGTAGAAGAAGGAGAAGAGGTAGAGGTTGAGATGTTAGCACCAACCCTAAGTCGCTGGAATTTGCAATCGTTTCATGGCTAATAAGTTCATCAGAGGCTATTTATAGATGCTGACCATCATTTTTTCCCACTTCATCTCTTACTAAAACGGCATTCACAACGGCATTAATAGGTAAATATTTTTATTCTATCTTTTATATGATAATAACTACAATGATGTAAGTACCCGCCTTAACTCAGGTTGGAAGAGTGCGCGGCTGTAGTGTGACTTTTTGACCACCTCCCAAGGTAATAAACCGCGCGCGCGGAAACCGCGATGTCCCCGGTTCAAACCCGGGAGGCGGGATTTTATACCCTCCTCGGCTCCTGGTGGATGAGCGTTATCAAAAGTTTGTGTTTATCTTTGCATCTTTTTTTGCTCTTATTGATAGCCGGCTGCATGATGAAGAGAGAGAGAATGGAAGAATCGGAATTAGAAAAAGCGGAGATACTCGAACGCGCACGCAAGATAGTACGCGAAGAATCTGGTCCTATATGTGACAACTGCCTTGGCAGGCAATTTGCAACCGTTTCTTCCGGCATCACGAACAAGAAGAGAGGGGAGATACTGAAAGAGGCATTGAGAGCGGAAGGTGAAGAGCTATCAGAAGGCAAATGCTGGCTGTGTAACGGTCTGTTTGATAATTTAGAAGACTGGGTCTCAAAAGCGTTAGAAGCGTTGCATGACTATGAATACGACAATTTCTTGGTGGGTACAAAAGTAAGCGGGCTGATTGCAGAGAACGAAGAGCTGATGTGGGAGATTGCAGGTGCTTCTTTCGCCGAGCCGCTGAAAGCGGAGCTGAACAGAGAAGTAGGGAAGAGGATAGAGCGAGAGACAGGAAAGATAGCGGAGTTCGATAGACCTGAGATCGTGGTAATATTGAATCTGTGGACGGACGAAGTGGAGTTGCAGGTAAATTCAGTATTCATCTATGGCAGATACCTGAAATTTCTACGCGGGATACCGCAAACGAAATGGCTATGCCGTAAATGTCATGGTAGGGGCTGCGAAAGATGCAACTTCACGGGAAAGATGTATGCGGAATCAGTAGAAGAGCTGATAAAAGGTTCCATACTGAACGAGTTCAGAGGTGAGGACATGGTATTGCACGGCAGCGGTAGAGAGGATATAGACGCACGAATGCTTGGTTCCGGGCGCCCTTTTGTGGTAGAGCTGAAGGAGCCGAAGCGGCGGGATGTGGATTTACGGATGTTAGAGCAGAAAGTGAAAGAGGAGAACGTGGGTAAACTACAAGTGACGGGTCTGCAGTACGTAAAGAGAGAAGTGGTAGCGAGGATAAAGAACGCAAAAGCAGATAAAACGTACAGGGTCACGGTGCAGCTAAAGGCAGGTGTAAAGAAGGAGGACGATTTACGCGCTGCCGTGACAGAGCTGAATGGAGCAGAGATAGCGCAGAGGACTCCCACGCGGGTACTGCATAGAAGAGCGGATTTGGTAAGGAAGAGGCGAGTATACGAGATGAAACTGATGAACTATGCCACCGCGACCGGGATTTGTATTATAGAGATAAAATGTGACGGTGGATTATACATAAAGGAACTCATATCAGGTGATGCGGGAAGAACAAAGCCCAGTCTTGGTGCCCTGCTCGGGACAGAAGTAGAGGTGAAGGAGCTGGATGTAGTGGATGTGGGTTTAGATATACCTTTGGACTCTTCCTTTTATGCTGTTTAAACAAAATGATGACCGAGACATTATCATGGCTAAGAAAGGACTGGGTAGATACAGGTGCTAAAGCACTTGGAGTCTATATCACTTTATTGTTAGTAATGTTCAGAGTGAGGCTGAGAACTGATATTCCTGTTCTGTATGGAGTGCAGGGTAAAATAGAAGAGAGATTGAAACCATACCTATCAGTGTTTCTGTCTGATAATAGCAACAAACTGTCAGATGCAATTTATGTGGCAAAGGAGTTCTTTAATGCCTTGTTTGTGCATACCGCGTATGATGACTATGAAAGTGTCTTAGACCGTATTGAAACGGATTTTTATGCGTTGTCAGAAGAAGATGTGCACAGATTCATGGATATATTGCGAGCATCAGGAATCATGTTTCTTGATATTGTGCCTGCTCCGGCACTTGAAGAGGATTTTATACAGCACTTCTTGATATAGTAGCACTAATAATAGTGGCAACAGCGAATGTAAAGGGCGAAGGATAGAAAGTGGCAGGGCTAAAGGAACTGAGCGCGAGAGAGCTGAAATATGTGCAGAGATGGGTTTTCTGGTGCATAGTAGTAGGAGTAGTGGCGGGGCTTGGTGCAATTGCCTTTTATTTGCTGTTACAAACTACGAGTGCTTTTTTTATGGGCTATGTCTCCGGCTACCATCCTGCGTTGCCTGCCGGTGAAGCGTCTATTCTGGCTTTGCCCTCCAGTTCATTCCGTTTATGGGTGCTCGCGCTTATTCCCGCAATTGGCGGGCTTATTGCCGGTCTTATTATCTATACGTTTGCTCCAGAGGCAGAGGGGGATGGAACTGATGCGGCGATTGATTCTTTCCACAATAAAGGGGGAGAGATAAGAAGAATAGTGCCGCTAATCAAGGCGGTCGCTTCCGCCATAACCATCGGTTCCGGAGGAAGTGCCGGCAGAGAGGGTCCAATTTCACAGATAGGGGCAGGATTTGGCTCTTTTATCGGCTCTCGTTTGAATATGAGTGAAAGAGAGACGAGAACGATGATGATCTGTGGCGCTGCTGCTGGCATCGGTGCTATATTTAAAGCCCCGCTTGGTGGTGCACTGTTTGGCATAGAAGTATTATATAAGAGGGATTTTGAGATGGAATCCATGGTCCCTGCGGTCCTATCTTCGGTAGTTGCTTATGCTGTATTTTGCTCCTTTCCACACGTAGGATGGGGACCTATATTTGAAACGCCCTATGACTATAGGTTCAACCGTCCCTATGAACTGATTTTTTATGCTGTATTGGGTATCGCTTGTGCTGCTGCTGCTGTTTTCTATGTGAAGATGTTTTATGGCTCAAGGGGTTTCTTCAGGGGATTGAAAATCCCCAATCACCTGAAACCAGCCATAGGCGGGGCAATGCTCGGGATACTCACGTTGTTTGTTTTTTACCTTGAACCAAAGGCATTGGATGGCTTTCTTGGTACGGGCTATGGGTGTATCCAGTTAGCAATAGATGTAAAATGTAGTCTATTTATCCTGCTTATCGCAGGCATTGCGAAGATATTTGCTACGTCATTTACATTAGGTTCAGGCGGTAGTGGCGGTGTTTTTGGGCCCTCTATGGTCATTGGCGCCATGCTTGGTGGTTTGTTCGGCTGGATTTCTCTTCGTTTATCAGATCTTTTATTCCCGGGTGCAGAACTGATAACAGAAGCGACGTTATCTGCTTTTGTTCTTGTGGGTATGGCAGCTTTTTTCGCAGGTGCGGCAAAGGTGCCTATTGCTGCGATATTGATGATCTCTGAGATGACAGGAACTTACACCCTGCTGGTGCCTTTGATGCTTACATCAGCAGTAGCTTATACTCTTTCCGGGGGCTGGACGATATACGAGAAGCAGGAAAAAACGAGAAAAGAATCATCAGCACACAGGAGAGAATTCCTGGTAGATATACTGGAAGGTATAAAAGTTGCTGATGCCTATACGAAAGACATAATAACTCTTTCTGGTACTAAAACAGTGAAGGAAGGGCTGCATATAGCAGACGTAAAGGGTCACATAAGCTATCCGGTGGTAGATGAAGCAGGCAAATTAGAAGGTATAACGACCATAATGGACCTGGAAGAAGAGAGAGAGCAGGGCGGGGCATATAATAAGATAAATCAAATGTGCAAGAAGGACGTGATAGTAGCATATCCGGACGAGTATCTGGAAGACGTGCTGCAGAAAATGGACAGGTATAATGTGGGTAGGCTGCCGGTAGTGATGCGAGGAAGGGAGAAAGAACTGCTTGGAATAATAAGCAGGTCGGATGTAATAAGAGAACACTGCCGTAGGCGGTCAATTATCAAATGTTGTTCTTGACCATGCAATTCACGCATACGCGTATTTCACGAAATCCTCCACCTTCTCACTGAAATCCGCATCAGGCGTTGTAGTTGGTCTCACATTCTTGATAGCAGCTTCAAAATGCTTCTTCTCTATTAATATCTTCTTTATCGCTCCTTTCATGTGCGCTTCACTTATACCGGGCGCGATAAATTCACGTAACGCATTCATCACTGCCTCTTTAACAATCGCAGCTATATCAGAGCCAACATAACCCTCTGTTCTTTCCGCAAGTTCATTCACATCCACGTCCTCTCCTATTGGCTTGCCTTTTAGATGCACCTCAAATATCTTCTCCCGCTCCTCTTTATCCGGTATTTGGATATATATCAGCCGGTCAAGCCTACCGGGTCTTAGTAACGCGGAATCTACCATGTCAGGTCTGTTTGTGGCTCCTATGACAATCACCTCTTTCAACTCCTCTAAGCCGTCCATCTCGGTTAACATCTGCGAAACCACCCGCTCTGTTACGTGAGAATCATAACCTGAACCCCGTACCGGTGTAACGGAATCTATCTCATCCAGGAAGATGATACAAGGAGCTGCCTGTTTCGCCTTACGGAATATCTCACGAACTGCCTTCTCTGTCTCTCCTACCCATTTCGATAGCAGTTCCGGACCTTTGATACTTATGAAATTCGCTTCGCTCTCGTTCGCAACTGCCTTCACCAGCATCGTCTTCCCTGTGCCAGGAGCACCAAACAGAAGGATACCTGCCGGTGGTTTTGAATTTAAATATGTAAAAGCGTCAGGGAATTTCAGCGGCCATTCTACAACCTCTTTCAATTCCTGTTTCGCATGTTCCAGTCCTCCTATGTCGTCCCATTTAACGTTCGGCACTTCTACAAATACCTCTCTGAGTGCAGAAGGTTCTGTGCTCTTTAACGCTTCTGTGAAATCCTCTTTTGTTACTTTCAGCTTCTCTATCACTTCCTGTGGAATCTCATGCTCCATGTCTATCTCTGGTAGTATTCTACGCACAGCGCGCATTGCCGCTTCTTTACACAGCGTAGCGAGGTCCGCACCGACAAACCCATGCGTGAACTCTGCAAACTCCTTTAGATTTACTTCATTAGACAGTGGCATACCCCTCGTATGCACCTGCAATATCTGCTCACGCCCATTCCTGTTTGGTATGCCTATCTCTATTTCACGGTCAAAACGACCGCCCCGTCTTAACGCTTCATCCAGTGCGTTTGGTCTGTTCGTAGCACCAACTATTACTACCTGCCCTCTCGATTCCAGGCCATCCATCAATGATAGAAGCTGAGCTACTACCCGCCTTTCTACTTCGCCCATTGTCTCCCCCCTTTTCGGGGCAATGGAATCCAGTTCATCAATGAAGATAATAGAGGGTGCTGTCTTTGTACCCTCTTCAAATATATCACGCAGGTGTTTCTCACTCTCACCATAGAACTTGCTCATTATTTCAGGACCCGATATGGAATAGAAATTTGCGTCGGTTTCATTCGCTACCGCTTTTGCTATCAATGTCTTTCCCGTTCCCGGAGGTCCGTGCAAGAGAACGCCCTTTGGCGGGGCTATACCCAAACGCTCGAATAACTCAGGATGACGCAGTGGCAGCTCTATCATCTCCCTGATCTGCCCTATCTCGCGTTGTAGCCCGCCAATATCTTCGTAAGTTATGTGTGGTACTCCTATTTGCCCCTCCCGCGCCTTACGAAGCACAATTTCGGTATCTACCCTTGGTATCACAGTGCCTAATGGGATAGTATTGGTAACCACAAATGTGATGGGATTGCCAAGCATTTCCAGCCTTATAATCTGACCTTTTGTAATTGGTCGCCCTTTCAATATCCTTGCTATGTAGCGCTCACCGCCTGAAATGTTTAGTGGCTGCGTGGGCTCAAGTATAACCCTCTTTGCCTCCTGTACTTTCGTCTTCCTTACTCGCACACGGTCATCAATAGCAATGCCTGCATTGCTCCTTATGTTACCGTCAATGCGTATTATTGCCCTGTTGTTGTCAGATGAATAGCCAGGCCATACAATACCTGTTGCAATATTCTTACCTTCTATCTCTATTACATCACCGCTTACGAGATTCAGCTTTCGCATCATCGCCGTATCTATTCTCGCTATTCCCCGCCCTGCATCCCTGTGATACGCCTCCGCTACTCTCAATGTGACCACATTCTCTTCTTCTCTCTCGTCTTTCATATCCTCTCTCACCTATTCTTCTGAGATACCTGCTATGTTTATTATTTTTAATCAAAAAAAAACCTTAATGTGACTTCTTCTTCATCGTAAACAACATACTTAACGCTTCTATTGGTGATTTCCTCATCGATAATTGCCTTCAGCAGCTCCCACTCTGCTGGCTGTGGGGTTACGGTTTCCAGCTAAAGTTCCATCGCCGTCATAATCTCTTTTAACGCTGATTACTCTGTCTCCCCAAATGCGGACAGCTTTTCTGTGGAACCACTGCGATGTAACCTCGCTGTAGAATATCTCTATTGCGTGCTTTTTCCATGTCACCAAAATCATCCTCAAAAATACTGTGACCACAATAACAGATACTTGACAGCCTCCTCATCTTCTGAATCCGTAAATATAACTGTTATATCTCCCATGCTGTCTTCTCCTATCTCACAGCAAACTGCGCCGTAGCCTAGCTGTTAGGTGAAGTCTTCGGCGCATAGTCAATCCTTTGAAATTAGTTTAAAATAAAGTAGTGCTCCATTCCTGAAATCATACGAAGTAAAACGAAAACCTTTCATTTCAAATATTTCTTTTAATTCATTTTCTGAATATAATTCTCCCTGAATAACACTTTGTTTTTGATTTCTCTCTGCTACAGGGACGCTACAAATAAATATGCCTTGATTCTTTAACACTCTTTTTACTTCTTTGATAACACTATTCAAATCACTAAAGAAATTTAAAGATAGATTGCATATACAAATATCAAAAAGCTTATCTTGAAATGGTAATTCTTCAGCACTACATACAAATAATTCGGGATTTTTGAAACCAGCTTTAGTAAATTTTTTATACGCTATTCTTAATAAGCCTTCACTTATATCTATTCCCATATAGTTATTATCACAGGGCAGTATCTCAGATAGGTTTCCACTCCCTGTTGCTAATTCTAAAACGTTGCTATTATGAACACTACTAAATTCATTTTTTAGAAATAGCGTATGTTTTTCGATAGAAGCTTCGAACTTTTTTGGGAATATTGACTTGG
>JAOZPO010000045.1 GCA_029932715.1 Halobacteria archaeon
TTTCTGCTTTACTGTGCATGCATGCACGCACCGCGCGCCGCATACATAGATACTTGCATTTGGTATAGATATGTGTGACTACTTTTATTACTTTCGGTTTATAAGCTGTTTATCTACCTTTAGCTTATCCTTCAAATCTTACACCTCACTCATAAAACAATGTCCGTAGCACTTGTCAAACCTTCCTTCACTAACCCTTTTCTTTGGTAAAGCTTTCTTTTTGAAAGAAAGGTTTTATGCTAATCGCCATCACGGGAACACCGGGCACGGGAAAGACAAGTGTATGCACAGCGCTCGGACTTGAATATATAGATATAAACAAGCTAATAGCAGATAAAAAGTTCTATACCGGTATAGATGCGGAAAGAGGCTCCTTTATCGCCGACCTCGATATGCTGAACGAATACCTGCTGCTGCTACAACGGGAAAAAACTCTTCTTGTTATAGAAAGCCACTTAGCACATCTCTTGAATCCTGAGGTAGCGATTGTGCTGCGTGCGAATCCTTCTATTCTCGCTGCACGGCTAATGCAAAGAGGCTTTAGCGCGCGAAAAATAGCAGAGAATGTAGAAGCGGAAACGCTGGACGTTATATTAATAGAAGCGGTAGAACTCTGCACTGTTGTGTACGAAGTAGATACAAGCGAAAAGAGCATAGCAGAAATAGCTGCTGTTGTACGCGCTATTATAGATGCAGAGATAGGAGGAGCACTCAGAAGCAAGAAAACGTTACGGGACAGGTATAAGCCCGGTTCCGTAGACTGGACTTGCTTAGATTATTCCGTTTAGCTAACCGCAAATTTGTACACGGCGTTTTGTAATCACAATCTTCAATATTACGGGCTGAAACTGACTTCCCCAGTTCTACCATCGCTTTTCTCGTCTCTTCCCCATCTCTCAATATCAGTTCCGAGGCTGTTTTCCTCGTCTCCCGTCCATCCTCCACTATCCTTCTCTGCATTTGCTCGCTGCTTAATTTTATATCCTCACTTACATCTTCATGCACTTTACCTTCCAGCTTTACCGTCTCTACTGCCATTTCTGTCCCCATTTTCCTTAACTCTCGCGTGCTAAGATAATGGAATATACCTGTAATAATTACAGAAACTACCACTGTCACTGCAACAGTAACGAAAGCCCAAAAAGCAGTTTCATTTAGCCCTTTTACCTCTGCTATTGCTTCTGCTTGTGCACTACCCACCATTATTGCATGAAAAGCTACTATTATCACGACCATCACAATGCCCCTAATTCACAATCTTCTTCCTTTCCAGACAATCAGCATCTTCCTCTTTTCTTGTTATAATACAGCTTTATCTCGAACCCCTGATCCTATCAGCAATCGCCCTTATCTCATTCGCGAGCTCGTTCAAACTCGCTCTTAGCTTTAGCAGCTCTCTCGCCGTACCTCTTTGCTCTTCATCCGCACTGCGCGCTAATTTAGCCGAGATGGTATTGATTGAACTCGACTTCTCCGCTATTCTACCCGAAGTATCATCCAGCTCTGATGCTATCTCAGTCACGTCCACGCCCGTGCCGCCGCCACGCGAGACGTACACGTACACGAGTCCCGCACCTAACAGCAGCCCAAACAGTATCGCTACGATAACGTACAGCTCTACGGGTCGCGGCTCCGCGCCCACTGATAACTCCTTATAATGCTCTGATAACTTAGATGCCCAACCAGGGTGCCCTTCCTTATATAAGTCCCTTATGTCCTCTTCCAGAGGGTAATACCCTATCTTCTCTTTCGCATCTTCTAAATTAGCATCCAGCTCACTTTTCGCCCTCTTTATCCCTTCATTCGTACAGAGGAACCTCATTGCCGGCTCTAACTTCTGTACTATCGTCTCTAACGTAGTAGCGTCTCGTGCTGTCATCCCAACCGTTAGCTCGACATACACCTCTTCCTCACCTATACCATAGACGTCATAAGCATCAAAACCCGGCTCTTTTACTTTCGTTATCGGCTTTGGGACCTCGCCTGTCAATATTACCTTTGGTACCACGCGCTCATGCGCTTCCTTTCCCTTCCAGACTATCCAGTTAGCCGAATGAGATAGATTATCGCCGAATTTCCATTCCGGATTATCCAGATTTGTCCTCAATTCTAACACATAATCATCTAAAATCGGATTACCGGTCTTACCCAGATATATATGGAATTCCAGCATATCACCTTCTAATTGCTCACTATCCAGAATGTCCGTGTAGTTATTCTCAATTCCTGTATCTAAGTTACGAACATACGACTTGTCCTCGTCCAGCTTCAGCACTTCCTGAACGGCAGCAGCTTCTACAACTAAAAGCAAAACTGCAAGTAGTGCCAGAACGGCAAGCGGAAAATATAAACAGCGGCTCAATCTCCTCGCCTCCCTATATCAAGCGATAAATCCGGCAGTTCTACGCCTGCACCTTTACGCTCTTCCTGTGCCTCATGCTCTACTTCTACACCTTCTGATTCCGTTATTACCTTCAGTTCCTTTAACGACGTTAACATCGTTGCAATAGGGCTATTCAGCTCTCTTATCCCTTTCACCACTTTCATACTGCTCTCTCGTATCCGTGCAATCTCGGTCTCCGCTTTTGTTAGCTGTCTTATCACACCTGAACTGGTCGCGTCAGAGGGTATAGTACCGAGGAATGTTTTCGCGTTCTCCACGAACGCTTCTATCTCTTTACCGAAGCTATTTGACATATCCTCTATCCGGTCAAGCAATATCTCCATGTTTCGCGTCGCGTCCTCTATCATCCGCAGCATCTTCACCGCCTTGTCTTCCGCCGGTCGCCCGGCATCCGCACCTCTCAATCGTGACGTTAATTCGTCCAGCTCCTCTTTCAGGTGCGTAAAGCCCCGCCCCGCCTCTTTCGTCCACTGCTTCACCTTCTCCATGTTCTTACTTGCAGTCTCAAGCTCGTGAACCAGCATTGTTAGGTTCGCTACCGTGTAGCTCTCTGGAACCCGCACATCCTTTATAGCTCCCGCAATGTCCAGCCCGACTAACAAATCGTCAAACATCTTCAAGCATTGCGCAAGCACGATAGGAACGTTATCCCAGATTACTTGTGGCTCTATTACCTCGTAATTCGCCCAGAAAGTCGTCACCATATCCCTGTTCTTATCTTCCGCGCCGGGCGTGTAAGGCATACCAGTAATCACGGAAAACGGCTTATTAGTACCAAAAAAGAGCGAGTGATGCCTTTGCAGCTTAGAGAAATCGCTTTCTTTATACGCTTTCTCTATCCATTCAAGCTCACGCAGCCGCGGCGGCACACCGGGACCGGCAGCCCATGGTTGCAGTCCTATCATAAGCGTGTATATAGCAAAACTGTGTGCACGTGCCGGCGCATCTAATTTCAGAACGTCCGCATCTTTTGCAAATCGTTCGGTCACCATGCTCTTGAACGCGCCACCACCGAGCCGAGCATCGTCAAAATTATCCGCTCTCGTACTCAATACCGCGATGAAATGCCCGAACTTCTCCGCCTCATTCACTACATTCCCCTGCGCATCCACGGTAAGGAATCCGTAGTCGTTGAGGATGTCTATATAATTCGATGCCATGATATTCTCGATTGCATGCCTGTAATTCAGCATTGGATTGAATATAACGTCCCCTTCGTTTATCGGTGCGTGAGTCCAGCGGAAATACTCGTCCTCACGCGCCAGTCGCTTCATAATGTCTAAGAACGGTAGGTTCTTCAGGTCCTCCCTGCTCTTCTTTAAATCGCGCACCTCTTCTTCTGATAACTCTATCTGGTGATAGCTTCGCGTGTTCACCGGCGTTGTTATCTGCCGTAGCAGTTTGTTCTTTAACGCGTCCAGCCGTTCCAATTTACGCTCCATCACCCGCTTCTCCTCTTCTGAATCACTTACCCGTATCTCGAGGTTGAACACGCCTTCTTTCAAATCCGATAACTTACGCTTCGCTCTGTCCAGTTTCGCCTTCGCATCCACGGTTGCTTTTGTATTCACATGTGACAGCAGTCCACTCGCCGATTCGTACTTAGCTATCTCGCGCTGGACTTCTTTTATCCTGCCTTCAAACCTCTCCAGTTCACCACGTTGCAAATCTATTTTCCCTCTTATATCCGCTGTTTTCGCCTCTATCTCTACCAGCCTCTGTCTGACTACCGGTATCTCGTCCTCTATGTCATAATATAGGAACAATTTATCTGTGGGGAATACGCACTCGTAATAGCCCAAGGAATCAAACCTGTTTTCATAGCCCCTTGCCCTGTTCTGCAGGTCGTTGAGGTCGAGCCATTTACCCTTCGTCTCTACTGATCCTCCAGGTAGGAATCCAAGGTCGAGAAGGAACCTTGGTATCGCTCTCTCCAGTTCCTCATCCCTGTTCTGACCCTGAAGGTCACGCCCTAAAAGGAAGAACAACTTGAAAGGATTTGAATAATTCTTGTCGTCTATTATGACGTCTTTTGCGTGCGACATGAGGAAATGAAGCTCTTTCATTGTTCCTAAAGCATTAGCAGTCGGGAGCACGGATTCCTTACTCGAAGGCAGAATACCAATTCCAAACATCACCGGTTGTGACCCAAACTGTTTGGAAATCCAATCCCGGATGTCTATTGCAATGTCGAGCAGCATACTCGAGCCCGTACCACCGCCGAATGCGCATACCATCAATATGAAGAAGTCTTTACCTCCGGTTCGGTTCCGCAACTCAGACGCTGCTGTCCCTATCGCACTGAATATCCGCTCGCGATGCACGTTATACATCGCCCTGCCGTATATTCGATGCTGACCACAGCCCGCGCCGGCAGCCGCAAGATACGGATCGGGTAACCATCTGTTCGCGTTCTTCATCAATACCGTATCCGGCCTGTTCAGTACTATCTTCCTCCGCTCTTCTACTTCTGTGCACGCATTTGCTGATGCCTGATCGGTATCAATAATCAAAAACTCCTCATTCTTCGGCACCTTCCCTGTCTTTGCCTTTAGCATTCTCAACAGGTTATTTACTATACTGCCTCCTTGACCCCCTATACCTATTACTATCCGGTTTACCGTATCCTCCCCCGTCTCCATACCCCTGCTATCATACCTCCTTATCTTTCGATTCGTAATCCATCATCTTCGTCTTTATCGCGTTCATCTCATCGTCAAAGTGCTCTATTTCCATCTCACTTCCTCTTATATCGCTGTCAATACCGGAAACCGCACTATCTATGCCTTTCGCCGCGCTGATAATCCTCTTCGCTGCCTTCTCCCCCTTGAGCCATACCATAATTCCAATTACTGCCAGTATAATACCAACAGCAAGCAACAGATATATCACAATAAGTGCAGCCGGTTTGGATAAAGAACCGAGTATCTTATCCCTATATTCACTCAACACAAAGGCGATAGTGGCGCATAGTACGCCGATGACCGGCATAAGAAGTAGCATCTTGTCCACTTTCAACTTTATCAGCATCAACGCTGCTTCCACAATTATCAACAGAACAACGACAAGTATTCCTATACTCAATTGATCCATAGTCATGACCCCCGGTACATATTTCTAAATAATTATTGCTTCGCTTTTATATACTTTAACCTTTCGGAATCATACAGAAACCGTGAATGCGCATCTGATGCTAATAGCCTATATCTGCGCACGAAGTCTTTGAGGTCGGACGTAGGCATTGACTTGAGTTCCTCTGTCTCGCTCATCTTAGCTCGTGTCCAGTATTCCACGGGATATAAATCCGTTGTCGGGTTCTCCTTCAGTATCTCCTCTTCTGTATCGAATATACCTTTATAAACTGATTCCAGAGCGCTTATGGCTAATTTTAGTAGCGTATCGCCATAGCCCCGCAGCTTGCGCATCTGCGCAGGTAGCATACAGCCCTCTATTTTTACCCGTAACTCCTCTATCTCCTCTTTCGCACCCTCTTCTGCTTTGTCCAGAACCTCAACTACCACTTCTGTCAAGGCAAGCGTGTCCTGTTTATACTGTACAAACACGCCCTCAAGCATCTTGCTCAATCTTACAATCACGCTATTCAATAGTTTCGATGCGCTCTCGTAGTTTCCGCTCTCTATGCTGTGTTCGACCATCTTCAGGTCGGTTCTTACTCTGGCAGTATCCGCATTTGCCTTCTCTCGCACTTCCGATTCTAAGCCGTGTGCATCATGCAGACATGCTCTCAACGCTTCCTCTATGATTGATACCAGCTCATTCATGAACATAGAGAGTTCAAGGGAGTCCTTCCTCATGTTCTCCTCCTCTGTTATCTTTGTTTCTATCTGCTCTATCTCACCGTGAATATACTCGTATCCTGCATCTTCAAGCGTTTTTAGTGCCGCCTGATATGCTCTACATCTGTCTACTACCCGTGAATAAAGTACGATTTCATGTCGCTCTCTTATGTCCTCAAACATCTTAGTTAGCCATTCAACATCGGCAAAAGCCACGTTCCTTTGTCTCGCTCTGTCCATCCTGACCCAGCCGTTTACCTCGCAACCCAGTTCACTTAAACCCTGCTTTATCTTAGCCAGCTCATCACGGAATTCTTTCGTGCTTATATCGTATTTATGCTCGAAATCATGTAGAATCCGCATCTGTTCTACGTATCTGTTCGCTATCCCTTCCACGTCTCGCGTCATCACCTTCTCCCTTACGCTTCCTTTCCGTACCGTAACGAGGTAGCGAGCCAAAAATGCCACTCCTATCATCGCAGGGATGAAGATAAGGATAATGGTTATCGCAACGTCCGACCCTGTGCTGAAGAGAATGAAGATACCAAGTGCAATCAATCCTAAAAGCACTACGGGAACAAGTATATTATATCTCCCCATACGCAAAACCCCTTATATCTCGCAATCGCCCCAATTGCTCAAATTTATAGATAAATAAATTAGTTACCGCCGCCATGTTTCGCCTCGTAGTGGAAACCGCCAGATGTGTCTCTTTTGAATACGTAAGCATAAAATCTTCCATTAAGCTCTTATCCACGCTCCTGACATAATAGTCCGGCACACGTAGGAATGATACGCTTTTCTCACACCCTATCGGCACATCAGAAACGCTGAACTTCTCCAGTGAAACACGAAGCAGAGTCCTGAGGTCAAGCGGTTTGTGCTTCATAAACGGGAATATATAACCCATTAGTCCCTGTGTGAGTTCCGAAGTCCGTGATAACGCTACATAGCCGGGATCATCACCGAAAGATAGTGCATTCTCCAGCTCGTCTACATGCAGAATAGTTTGCGGTTTCTTTACCTGTATCCCGGCAAGGATGTCCACGAGGCATGCTGCGATATACTTATTATAGCGTGGATAAAACTCCTTGTAGTTTGGATGGTGCGCTATCCTCTGGTTATCCACGAGTATAAATGATTTTACATGCTCCTTTAGCGTATCCAGCGAGTGATATGCACTTATTATTGCATCCCTCTCTTCTCGTCTATTAGCAGGTAAAACGGCAATAAATAGCGGCTTTTTGCACCGGTCAGCCAGTAGCTCTGCTGCTGTTATGTTACTGCTATCGCTAAATCCCGATAATATAAACGCTAAGTCCACCTCTTTTGCATTCTTTAGCATTGCCTCTATCTTGTCCGTCTCACCATTCCCTGATTTAGGCATGATTACGATCGGTTTGGTTCGCCTTACCTCTTTGTATTCCCATAGAGCGTTGAGTATTCCACTTCCAGCGTTTCCTAATCCAACAAATAGGTGTGTCATATCCCGCAGCTAAAAAATAAAATGTATGCTACTTCTATCATGGTAGGGAACTACTATAAATATTCCACCTATTTCGCTCTTAGGCAAATCACCTTATTTTTTATTGCACTTACTACTAATTAATCACTCTGATGAAACCACGAAGCTTGATTGCACTAACACTAACCATAATCATAATCAACAGTTTGACGTTATCTACACCCGCAGCCGGGTCAGACGCGCTGAAGCGGGACCTGCTTGATGAAATCTTATCGCTGGACAAGCCTGGATTATTTGACGATTATGGCGAGTTATATCTTGCCAAAGCAGGGCTACAATCAGTGGTTCAGGGTATGGAAGGTACAGAAGTTAGTTATACGACAAAGGACTGTGTGACTATCTTCCTCAATATTGTTGATGAGTTTGAAAAGATGAGAACATTGAGCGAAAGTCAACTTCCCGCAGATCATAAAGCAGCCCTGGAAATAGCGGATACTGTAAATAACTCCATAAACGCTCTTAGCAAATACGACACAGCAGATGGGATACCAGTACTTGTAGAGCGTGCGCTTTACCGCTTTTACAGGAGCGAAGGTAAATACTTCGAGGATATAGCCACCAGCACGGAAGAGACGAAGCTGAGGATAGGATACGAGTATATAAGCTCGGATTCATACGGTGAAGGTGGCAAGCCCAGTGACGCAAGCAGGATGAAATTCGAGGCGAGACGAGACGAGAGGGTGTATAAAAGGGATATGGAACGAGCATCGGATTATATACGTGCAGCGCGGCTACATCTTGCCAATGCACGGGACCCACCCTCAGGTTTCTTTGGCGCACCATTTATGGAGATAATAAAATCGCGGGATTCGTTTGAGAACGCGGAGAAGATATATGAACAACATAGCGATAAGGAGTTGGAGAATGTAAAAGGAATTGTCACAGAGATAAAAATCGTTTATCAACGGTTGATGTTTGATACGCTTAAGGTTGTTGCCATTTATCTCCTTATCCTCTCCTGCATTACTGTAATACTGTGGCTGGATTTCAACAGGTGGGCTAAGGAGCTGGATGACACGAGATTGGGCGAGGAGCTTATTGTTTAACTCATAAAAAGCAGAGGTAATAAAATATATGGCAGAAGCAGTTTCTGGGGGCAAGGTAGAAGAGGAAGTAGTAACTTTATCTGTTGGTGCAGCCAGGAAGTACATAGAAGAGGGTGAGCGGCTACTGGAAGATGGCGATGTTGTGCAGGCAAGCGAGAAGATTTATAAGGCTGCGGAGGATGCTATTAAGTTGCTTGCATCCGTACATGCGCCGGATATTTACAGAGAAGTGGAGGGCAGAGGCAGGTGGACTGTCTCTACACTTGACAAAGCAGTCAGGAGTCTGGAAAGTAAACTTGGAGAGGACGTGGGACGAGGGTGGGACGCTGCATGGGTACTGCATGTCGAAGGCTTTCACGAGGAAAGGCTGAACGAGGCGGCGGTAAAGTGGAGATTGAAACACGTCTGGAGGCTCGTAGAACTCACTAACAACCTCTCTTCGTAGCTTGCATAAGGTATAAAGTAGAATAATCTTTTTAAGCACAAAGATAAATACGAAATACATGGAAAAAATCCCCGGTTGGGTGGATAAAATTTTCACACCAAAGGTTAATGAACTTATCGGTGAAGTTAAGGCTTTGAATACGAAAGTAGATAGTTTTAGAAATGAAATACTGGCAAGGTTTGAAGCCGTGGATGTGAAAATAAGCAGTTTGAGGAACGAGACAAAAGGCGATAT
>JAOZPO010000046.1:0-5566 GCA_029932715.1 Halobacteria archaeon
TATAAATGAGAAGGTAAATGCAGCGGGATTCAAGCCGGAGGTGATAGTAGGAGTAGCAAGAGGTGGCTGGTATTTAGCACGGGTACTGTGCGACTTCTTCTTGCTTAGGGATTTGCTGAGCTTGAAGATGGAGCACTGGGGTGTAACAGCCACGATTACCGGCAAGGCAGAACTGAAATACGGGTTTGACGATGCAGCAATCGCGAAGCTACAATCGAAGCGAGTATTGGTCGCCGATGATGTGACCGATACAGGTGACAGCGTAAAATTTGTAGTTGAGTACTTGCAATCACTGGGTGCGGCTGAGGTAAAGACAGCGGTTTTACAGCATAAAACTTCTTCCGCCTTTGTACCTGATTTCTATGGTGAGCTTCTAAAAGACTGGAAATGGGTGATATATCCCTGGAGCATCCATGAGGACGTAATGGACTTGCTGGAGAAGGTGCTGTCAAAAACTAAGCAGATGGGTACGGCGGAACTAATAACAGCTATGAAGGATGAGTTTGACTTATACATGCCGTATCACAGACTAAAAGAGGTTCTGGCGAATATGGTGTACCATGGTAAGATAATAAGTAAAGAAGAAGCAGGTAAAGTAGTATGGATGCTGAGCTAATGCTTGTATACTTCAAGATTGATATAGGAAGTACATATTTTTCTTTTTTTATAATAAGTGTTTTTCTAGTTCATGCGTAAGATAAAAAGGAGTTAAAAATGGTAAAAGGAGAAGAGATAAAGCTGGGCTTTGTCGTGTCTGAGTTTCACCGGGACATCACGTACCAGATGGAGATACTGGGTAAGGAGCATGCGGATTTCCTCGGTGCGATAGTTTCCCGCGTTTTATACACTCCGGGAACATTTGATATGCCGTTAGCAGTGAAGGAGATGTTAAGCGATAAAGGAATAGATGCTGTGGTTACTCTGGGTTGTGTAATAGAAGGAGCGACGAAGCATGACGAAGTAATAGCGGCACAGCTCACGAGGAAGATAATGGACCTTTCACTGGACTATAATAAACCAGTGAGTTTGGGCGTATCAGGACCGGGGATGACGAGGTTAGAGGCGCAGGAGCGTGTAGATTATGCAAAACGAGCAGTAGAATCGGCAGTGAAGATGGTGAAGAGGATGCATGAGATAAAATAAGATGTATTCGTACAGTTAACGTAAAAAACGCTTCGTAGAAAGAGAATATGTTCTTTTGGTAACGATTTTCTTTCTATGATAAATAAGATTTCTCGTGAAAATCCCTGTGTAATCTTGTGGATTTTTACATCAGTTACACGTCTTTTACCCTCTGCCTACCGAATCCTATAGCTGCCCCTTGGCACGGTAATCTCAAACCTTGCACCTTTTCCGTATTCTCCCGTCTCTTTTATATCCATCCCGCTTATTTTAAGGAATGATCTTATCAAGTCCAGGCCATAGCCGGTATTAGCGCCATAGCCTCTCTCAAATATTATCTCCTTTTTCGTGTCAGGCACGCCTACACCATCATCTTCATATATCAATTTCAGTTCATTTTCCAACGCATTATAATAGACCTTTATCTCTTTCACTTCTCCACCATGTCTAATTGTATTATCTACAAGGTTATAGAACATCTTTTCTATCAACGAGTCGGTATATATCTCTAACCCTTCCAAATCGCTTCTCACGGTTATGGAACCCAAATTCACATCTGATAGTCCCTTTTCACATGACTCCTTCATATCTCTCCACTGTGGCTCTTCTATACCCAGTTCTTGATACTGGCGGGAGAACTTAAAGATATTTTGCGCTACTTCAACTGCCTCTTCTATCTTTTTCAAATAACGCAGAATCGTTTCATCTTTTGTCGCTTCTCTTGCTATCTCAGCAAATCCACTTATCATGAATAGCTTATTACCTGCATCGTGGCGGGTCAAGCTCCCAATCAATTGCAGCTTCTCTTCGGTCTGTTTTAACCTCTTGAGCGATGCTCTGAGTTCCTTCTCCAGTCGCTTGCGCACGATAGCATAGTGAATAGCCCTTGTCAGCAGATTATTGCTAACATCGCCTTTAACGAGGTAATCCTGAGCACCAATCTGCACTGCACGAAGCCCTGTCGCCTGGTCATCGTGCCCTGTGAACACTACAACAGGCATATTCGGGAACGTACTGTGAACCTTCGAGACGGTATCAAGCCCCTGACTATCTGGAAGGCCCATATCCAGCAGTATCACATCGAAATGAGCCGTGTGCAGCCGTTCGATGGCGGCGGATAGGCAATCAACAACTTCTGATTCATGCGGGGACAATGCCCCTCGCACTAACTTGGCATCACCTGGGTCATCCTCAACTATGAGTACTTTGACCGCCTTCTTTGTATCCATGATTTTATTCCTCATTTCGACTATTCTTTATCTCTCTTCTAAATTAGCCCTTCTCTGTATTATTTTATAACAGAGAAACATAAAAACTTTCAGAAGGCAAGCATTGCGTTTTTACCCAAAAGTAGCGATTGATACCTTCGCTTTAATCTATTATTCATTCATTCAAAATCATCGTTCCCGTGCCCTTATCGGTGAATAACTCAAGCAAAAGAGTATGAGGGTTTCGACCGTCTATTATATGTGCGGTGACACCCCCAGAAGTTGCTTTTAAACACCCCTCCGCTTTTGGTAGCATGCCTTCGCCAATAATACCTGTTGCAATCAGTTCCTTTATCTCCGCTTGCGTCGCCTGCGGTATTAATGTAGAGCTATCGTCTGTATTCCGCAGCAGTCCCAAGACATCAGTGAGCATTATCAGCTTATCTGCATTTATCGCGCACGCTATCTCACCGGCAACCAAATCGGCATTCACGTTGAGGCTGTTCCCCGCAGTATCCACTGCTATTGGTGATATTACAGGTATATAATCCTTTGCAGTGGTAATATCAATTATTTCGTTGTTTATCTCCTCCGTCTCGCCAACCCACCCGAGGTCGATTTCTTCTCCTTCTACCTTCTGCTTCCCTTTCTTCTTTGCCACTATTAAGTTGCCGTCGTTTCCCGATAAGCCTATGCCCTTACCGCCATGTTTCCCGATGAGCGATACTATACGTTCGTTAACGCTGCCCACGAGCACCATTCTTACTATTTCCAGCGTTTCATCATCGGTAATGCGAAGCCCGCCGATAAATTTCGGCTTCTTATTCAGCTTCTCCATTATCTGCGTTATCTCCGGACCACCGCCATGCACAATCACCGGCTTTATTCCTACATACCTGAGAAGAACGATGTCCTGCGTGATACTATCCATAATATTCTTATCCACTAACGCATGCCCGCCTACCTTTATCACTATCTTCGAGCCATAGAATCTGCGGATATACGGCAAAGCCTCTATAAGTATTTCCTCTTTCTTCATATTCTCTCTTATTAGTTATTAACTTGCGATAGATATAATATCTTAAGACTAATTGGGTAAAGAGCTTAAAGAGATATCAGATTGGTTTAGCGCTATTGCGTCAAAACTGTAAAACTGAAAGGATTTTTAATTGAATACTCTGGCAGGATTAGTAAGGAAAATCAGATCCGTGGGTTCTTGGATTAGTTTATACATCTCCGCTTCTTTGTTCAGCTCTATTCCATGTATCCATGTATCTGAAGGCTTCAGGAGCCTAATATCAGGGGTATACTCATAATTTTCGTTCCTTATGAATTCGCCATTCGTCAGTTCGTAATAGGCTGCACCCTTTCGCATTTTCAAGGGCTCGTAAATGGATGAGAATCCGCTTGCAACCCAGTTTGCCATCTTTAAAGTCATTTCAGATGCATTTATTGTGACATGGCCGTAATTGGGCGGGATTACCACTTTATCTCCCTTATTCGCTTTTACCAGTACCACGTCAGTTATTCCCCCTTTAACTCCCTCCTCTGCTTTGCGTTGCAGCAGATAATGCGCTTCGCCTTCCTGTACTTCGTATATTTCAGGATATGTCATCTCAGAACCCGGAGGGCAGGGATGATAGTGTCCCGCGGTCTTAACGAATTCCGAGCCGAGCGTATTCGGTGGCATAATAGTAATATCATATCGCAATCCGTGCTCCTTTATCTTAGCCGCATCCGCCTCATTCTTCGATACGCCCCTGAACATATAATACAGTTCCATATCCATGTTCGCACTCGCTAAAAAAGCCCTGTCGTATATGACCTCTTTCATATCACCTAATTTACGCACCACGGGTGAGAAAGTTTTCGAGCCAAATGTCACTTTCGGGTTCATATCTCCTTTCTCTATTGCACGCTATTTTTGCGCATCCTATAAGTATTAGATGTATGCTATTTAAGATATGGCTAACAAATCCCGTGTGATAACAGTAGAATTCGGTAAGGTATCCAGGCACTTTGAGGTCATAGAATCACCAATACCACATATATTAGTTGAGTCGGATAAAGAGCTGCATGGATGGTGGAATGGTATAGACCCGAATGGAAACCGGGAATGCACTGCGGAAAAGCTATTGATAAACCCTTATAACGGTTGCAGTCATAACTGCCTGTTTTGTTATTCGCATGCGTTAGGTGGCTATTTCAGGTTATTCCGGGAGAAGGGAGTGGTTACGGTATTCAAGGATTTTGATATGAAAGTGGCGAGGCAACTGGACGGTTTAAGAGTAGCGAGCTGTGGGTATCTTTCTCCGGTTACTGACCCTTTTCAGCCGATAAATGATAGATACCGATTGAGCGAACGAATACTAAAGCAGTTCGTTGACCGGAATATCCCTGTGCAGTGCACAACAAAAGGACGAATAAGCGACACGGCGCTGAAATTGCTAAAAAAGCAGGAGCATTCATTTGGTGAAGTTTCTATCTTAACACCAGACGAAGCTAAGCGACAGCGGCTAATGACTGGTGGTGCCTCCACAGATGTGCTGGTGCGTAATATAGAACGGCTTGCGAATGAAGCTGAAATCGCAGTGTGTAGAATAGACCCGATAATACCTCTTGTCACTGACAGTAGGCGCGAACTGGCGGATTTGGTGAAGCGAGTGGTAGATGCGGGTGCAAAACACATAATAACGAGTTGTGTTGACGTTCCGAGAGCATTGAAGCATGATTTTTTCGATGCACTGGAGAAACGGTTTGGCATACCAAAACGTGAGTTAGAACGCATATATACAGAAACGATAAGCGGACGATTCCATGCTAATGTAGAATACCGTAGAAAGCTGTTTGGCACGATGCGAGATATTTGCGATAGGAACAAGGTGACAATGGGGCTCTGCATGGAGTTCGAGTCACTTGCTGGGAAGAGGGTTAGAGGGTTAAATAGTGAGTTCAAGAGTTCGAATAACTGTGAGGGTGTGGATGTACCGATTTATGTAAGAGAAGGAGATAGCGAGCGGTTTGAGCCGGTTCAGGGCTGTGATGGTAATTGCTTGAAATGTCATTCCCTGGCTGAAGCGCCAGTATGTGGTATTTCAGAATTGAAGAAGGCGGGAGCATGTAAATTGCGGGACTACCGGAGGTGGAGTAGAGAACTGGTTCCTATTCAAAATTATCTGCCTATTTTGTGGAGTGGGTTAATTTAATATGTACTCAAAAACTTTATTCCTTTTGAG
>JAOZPO010000046.1:5576-9420 GCA_029932715.1 Halobacteria archaeon
ACGGGAACAATGGGGAAGAACCACGTGCGAATCTATTCTGAATTCAAAGAGATTGACGAGGTTTACGCATTTGATATTGATAAGGTAAATGCAAAAAGTGTGAAGGAGTATGGAGCTATCGTCTCTGATTCTATGGAAGAGCTTCTGGAGCGTGTAGATGTAGTTAGCATTTGTGCTCCTACGAAATATCATCTTGATATTGCTAAGACTGCCGTTGAAAACGGCGTTCACTGCATGATAGAGAAGCCAATCACATCAACCACAAAAGAGGGCGAGGAATTACTGAATCTAATAGAAGCGAAGGCGGTAATTGCCGGTGTTGGGCACATCGAGCGGTTTAATCCAATAGTAGGTGAAATAGCGAAGATAGTAAAGAACCCGCTTTATGTCGCGATACGAAGGCACAATCCGGCATCTGCACGGATTACGGATAGCACGGTCGTCGAGGATTTGATGATTCACGACATAGACATTGTATTCAACGTCCTGTTTGACGGCACTTACGAGCTATACAGTGCGGGCAATGACGACCTGAGCAAAGTGATAATAAAATTCGGGTCTTCGATTGTTGCGTTGTCTGCGAGTAGAAAAGCGTCGAAGAAAATCCGGTCGGTGTATATAGAGGAGGAGGATTTCACCGTTGAGGGCGATTTTATGAACCAGGAGATTTACGTGTATAGAAAACCAGAGCGATATGGCATAGAGGCTGATCGCTACACACAGGAGAATATCATAGAGAAGGTGCTGGTTAATAAGGTAGAGCCGTTAAAGGAGGAATTGAAGACTTTTATTGCATGTGTGCGTACTGGCGAGGAGTTCACGATAACGCCGGCGCAGGCGTTTAACAATGTGAGGATATGCGAAGAGATAAGAAGATTGAATGGGATGTCATAAACTGCTTCTAATCGGCGCCAGTATCTCATTCAGGTACCTCACAGCAGTTGTCTTCACATCCAGCGGGTGTAATTTTCCCCCTGTATAATCACGTTCTAAATCCTCGTACCGATTATAATTTACGTCACCGCCATATTTTGCAGCCCTTTCTATCCGCACTTCATCCACAACCGGGGATATAGTGTGCTTGTATATTTGCAGTACAGGATTACCGTATGCTATTCCTGGAGGGCAAAAAGCAGCTTTTAGCTTGGTCTCCACCTCTTCCTCCGGCTCATGCACCGAGATGTAATTGCCCAGTGACGATGACATCTTCTCGCCATCCAATCCGATTAGCAGCGGGGTATGAATACAAATAGGCGCTTTAAAGCCTAATTTCGGGAGATTCTCTCTTGCAAGCATGTGTATTTTCCGCTGGTCTATGCCGCCCACTGCTACATCTATATCAAGGGCTGCAATGTCTACGGCTTGCATCAATGGATATATCAGTTGCGACACTTTACGATCTTCCTTGCTACGCGAAAGTTCGTCCATGCTCCGCCGCGCTCGCTTCTCGGTCGTCACCGTTGCAAGCTTCAATACGTTCAGCATATAGTCCTCTTGCATCTGAAAAGAAGCGCCGAAGATAAATTCGGTCTCGTCACTCAAGCCCGCCGCCGCAAAACATTTCTTATTGTATTCCGCAGTATCTCTTATCGCGTCAAAAGTACCTTTTTCGTTCAGGTACGCGTGCATATCGGCAAGCAGCACGATTACATGAAAGCCAATGCGTTGCAGCTCCCGCAACTTGTTTATTAGTGGTAAATGCCCGATGTGCACCACGCCACTCGGTTCAAAGCCGACATAGGCTCTTAACTCACCTTTCGTGCCAGGTAATGACGCCAGAGCGTTTTTTAAATCCGCTATCGTTACTATCTCTTCTACGTTCCGTTCCAGAATCGCCAGTGGTTCGCTATCGTTCATCTTCTCTTATTAATACTTTGCAGGGTTCTTTGATGTGGAGGGAGGATTCAAACTCAAAGTTACAAGTGAAGTGAGATAAATCCCCTCGCCTTCCGCTTCTCTACCTGATTAACATGTATTTGTATCCATAAAAATTTACCTGTGTTGTATTTTTGTATTTCCATACCCGCAATTTATTCCGTTTTTAGAGGCATCTCGCCTACATCTTATCTTAGCGGGAATTAAATTGATATGTACTACCTTTTTAAGTTCTATACGTTTATGGACGACGAAAAAGATAATGCGATGTCAGACAGGAATAGCATAATAGAGAAGAAGGGCAGAAAAGACAAAGTAGTAGTGCTCGATTTCGGAGGGCAATACAGCCATCTCATCGTGAGAAGGTGCAGGGAATTGGGCGTATATACAGAACTTCTCCCGTATGATATACCCATAGAGGAACTTAAGAAAGGAATAGAGAGGGAGAACGATAAGATTAAATGTATTATCCTATCCGGTAGCCCGTTTAGCATCCACGAACCGGGCAGTCCGAGCTGCAGTTCCTGGATTATTGATTTGGACATACCCATTCTCGGAATTTGTTATGGTGCACAGTTAATTGCGTATACAAAAGGTGGCGTAGTAGGGTCAGGGATGAAAAGCGAATTTGGGCGGGCTGAACTGATATTTAAAGATTCTGACCTGTTTGACGGACTAACCGAGCCTGGAAGCGAGAGTGGAACGATGAACGTGTGGATGTCTCATGGCGACGTGATAGAGCAATTTGATGGTGCGGATATAATAGGCCATACGATGAATACGCCCGTTGCAGCATTCCGCATCGGCAATAATTATGGCGTTCAATTCCATCCAGAAGTTCACCATACGGATAAGGGCGAAAGAATACTGTGGAATTTCCTGTATAATATCTGCGGCTGCGAGCGCAATTGGGCGATTGAATCATTTATTAACGATAAGATAGAAGATATAAAGAGAGAGGTAGGTGATGACGGGAGAGTGATATGTGGACTCAGTGGCGGGATAGACTCCTCTACTACTGCATTGCTCGTCAATAAAGCCATAGGTGATAGACTCACGTGCATCTTCGTTGACAATGGACTACTGCGAGAAGGCGAAAAGGAAATGGTTATAAATACGTTCGAGAATAATTTCAATATGGAACTGATATTTGTAGATGCGAAAGAGCGTTTCCTGAAAGGATTGCGGGGCGTTAAGGACGCCGAAGCGAAGCGGATAGTAATAGGCGAACAGTTCATGAATATCTTTGAGGCGGCGGCGAATAAGCTTGGTGATGTGGATTTCCTCGCGCAGGGCACTATATATCCGGATAGAATAGAGAGTGCGGGGGCGAGCTCAAAAAAGACATCACGAATAAAATCGCATCATAACGTGGGTGGGCTTCCGGAGAAGCTGGGACTGAAGCTGGTAGAGCCAATTGCGGATTTGTATAAGGATGAAGTGCGGGAAGTGGCGAAGGAACTCGGTATGCCGCTTCCGATACTGAACCAGCATCCCTTTCCTGGTCCGGGTCTTGCAGCTCGTGTAATAGGTGAAGTTACAGAGGATAAACTTCGGATATGCCGTAAAGCATCTGACATTGTGGAGGCGGAATTGAAGAATAGCGGATGGTATGACAAAGTGTGGCAGGCGTTTGCAATAGTGGGCGATGATGTCGCTACTGGCGTACTCGGCGATGCGAGAAGTTTAGGCAGAATCGTCACGATAAGGGTGGTTGAGTCCCGGGAGGCGATGACGGCGGATTTCGTGAAACTGCCTTATGATGTGCTGCAGAGTATGAGCAGGCGAATAACAAATGAAGTTAAAGGTGTGACCTGGGTGACCTATGCGATTTCTTCTAAGCCGCCGTCCACGATAGAGCCATGTTAACACTTTTTCTTTTTACAAAAAGAAAACCTGTGCTAAAAGAAAAGCACAAATGTTCTTTTGGTAAAGCTTTTCTTTCTAAGAAAAGGTTTGTGCGAAAAGA
>JAOZPO010000047.1 GCA_029932715.1 Halobacteria archaeon
CCAACAAAAGGAAATACCACCATAGAAAGCAGATATATAACGCTAAAATTCGCATTTACAAGCTTATCAGGGAACGTTTTCGGTCTCAACGTACCAATATGAAGCATAGAAGAGAGCCGAGCACTTAGTATACCGCCTAATGCGTTACATGCACCCAAAAAAGGAGGAATCATTATTAATATAGCTGGACTGGCTATCAGGTCTACCAGCATCGTATCCAGGGTCAAACCTGCGAAAGTGCAGAGAACAGCGCAGATGAGAAGCATTGGTATGCTTTCTAAAAGAACACGTCTTATATCCGCATTGCTTGTTTTCAAACCTTTTACTGCATAGATAAGCGATACCGAGATGCATAAGATCGTCAATAACCTGACGACAGATATGTGCTCGTTCAGCATTAGCAATAGGATACCGGCAATAAACACAGCGGGTATGGTGATCATGTCGCCGGCGGATGTTATTACAGGCGCGGAGACGTTATCCAGGTCCCAGTTTCTACGGTAGCCGATAATTGATACGACAATGGAGACGCCGAGCAGAATGATCCCGGAGATTAAACCGCCGATTACCGATATGAGAATAAATCCAGAAAGAGATATGTAGTTAACATTAGAATATCCAAACGCTTCTGCTACTAATTTCGCTAAAAAGCCAAGGATAACGGAAAGAATAAGCGTTAGTAACAGGGACGCATACGCATTCGTATGCAACACACTTCCCTTTTTCAACGTTGGTGAGAAGAGACCGAGGTGCATGGAAGTGCCCAATCGTGAGACGAGTGCGCTATAGACATTACCCCGCATGGCAATAGCAGGTGGAATAAGTATTATTAGACCGGGGAGCAGTTGCAGCATATCTGACATAAAAGTCAACCCAATACCAGCCAGAAGACCGGTAAGAGAGCAAAAAAGCAGTGAAAATGGCGTCTGTTTGAACACATCAGAGAAGCTGTAGAAGAAGGAAGAGACATGATTGAGAGGGCTCCTCAAAATATCCCGCATTCTTAGCTCCATATCTACCTCTACCTCCTGTCACATGCCCTCCATACTCTCTGTCCAAGCCAAAACAATCCAGATTTTGTTCTGCTTCGCTTTCGTTTCCCTGTGGAGACATCATGCTCTCTTCTTATTTTAGCACTTTTATTTATAAATGTGATGGAGATGTCATCGTGTGAAGAGGAACTGAGAGAGATAAGAGATAGGATAGATGAAATAGACGATACAATTGCAGATTTACTTTTTAAGCGGATGCAATATGCGCAACAGGCGAAGGAAGTGAAACAGCAAATGAATGAACCACTTGCAGACATGCAACGTGAAAAAGAAGTGATAGAGAAATGGTGTAAACGAGCAAGAGATAGGTGCGGTGATTATTGTTTAAGCGAGGAGATGATGAGGGAGATAGCTGAGTCCATAACAGCATATACGCTGAAACAGGAACTGGAATGGGAATAGATGCAGGGATGAGAGCTTATGAACCCTATGGTTATTAGCACGGCAAAAGGGCTTGTGATAAAGATAAGGAATTTCGAATTCCCTGACATCAAAAGGATAATGGAGATAGAAGAAGAAGCGTCTCTGGATGGTAATTCAGCATTGTATATGGAGTTATATGAAGAATGGCCTGAAGGTTTTCTGGTAGTGGAGAAAGATGACGATGTGATCGCTTTTGAAGTGATCGTATTAACACCAGAGGGGGAAGGGCGGATATTTGCAATTGCTGTGGATTCGCGATATAGAGGCTTGGGTATAGGGCGAAGCTTATTAAGAGTTGCTTTTAGCATATTGAGGAAGAATAAAATAGGATTTGTGCAGTTGGAGGTTCGGGTAAGCAATCAAATAGCAGAGCGGTTATACAGAAGTATGGGCTATATAGAAGTTGGTTTCGCTCCTTACTATTATAAAGACGGAGAAGGTGCGATCCTGATGAAAAAGGTATTGTAGCACTATAATATATATAACTATTTAAACACCGTTTTTGGTATAGAAATGTCCTTGGAGAACCTTATTGCATAATTGTCCGACATGCCAGAGATAAAATCAACCAGTATCTGTGTTTTATCTGTGCCTGATTCAATATAAAAATCCTTATACGCACTCAAAAAGTTGCCAAAATCACGATATGACCGTATAAAACTTCTGTTATATCCGTCAATCGTAAATCCGTGTTTATCTAATAAATCAGATAGGGATCTGCAAAGATTCCTGATTATTACCTCTACATAGTGTTTATAATTGTTTATCTTTTCCGCTTCATATATGTTTCTCTTGGAGAATTCATTAATCTTTGTTATGTATTCAAAGCCTTCGTCCGAGACGCCTACCTCTTCCTTACTATTCGTAGTGTCTACTATATCATATATAATCCGGTTTAAAAGAGCTCGATTGAATTGATCTCCTACTTCGGAAGGAGTAATACCGAGATATTTCAGCGCATCTTCCGGTATTTCATCACCACTAACTATGCCCAGTTCGACTGCATCTTCCATATCTCTACCTAAAGATGAAATCTTATCTGCAACTCTAACAATACAGCCCTCATACGAAGCGGGATATTTACCTAACTTATCTATCTCTTCTAACTTATTCACTTCCCAGACCGGCTTTATACGTTGTTTATTCTCTAAATCTTCACCACAATGGCTAACTATGCCATCTCTCACGCCAAAGGTTAATTTTAAGCCTGCTCCTCTCTCTGTGAGGTAGTCAACAGCTCGGAGACTATTGATTTCGTGATGAAACTCCTTACGCCCTTTTGTCTCTTTTCTCACTATCTCGTCCAGGACTTCTTCTCCCGCATGCCCGAAGGGAGCATGTCCTATATCATGCCCCAGTGCAATCGCCTGAACCATTTCTATATCTAATCCCCAGCCCTCCTTGATTAAGCCCTTAGAAATAGTGGTAGAGTTAGTAAACACATGAAATGCGTGTTCGATTCTGGTACAAATATGGTCGTTATCGGGTGCAAAAAATACCTGCGTCTTCCTTTTTAATCTCCTGAAAGGTAACGAATGTATAATCGCCGTCTGGTCACGGAAGAAAGCTCCGCGAATATCCTCCTCTTTCGCCTTAAATCGCTTCTTATAAACAGCATCAGGGAGTTCATTTCGCTTCATTTTCCACGCGGCACAGCGCTACCGCCTTCTGCCTTAGATATATATAAGTCTTAAGGAGCGAAAAGCTGGCTTACCTTCTCCACATTCTTCGTCTTCGCAAATAGCGTTACGAGGTCATGTTTGTTGATGACTGTATCGCCCATTGGTAGTATTATATCGCCATTACGCTGTATCGCAACTACTATACCCTGTTTTATACGCAACTTCGATAGCTTCTTCCCCACCGCCTTAGATTCTTCCGAGACAATGACCTCAAATATCTCCGCCTTCCCGCCGCTCACTGTAAGGAAATCTTTTATCTTCGGGCGTTTCACAGAGTAATACAGATGACTTGCAACGGTCATGTCTGGATTTTCAAACATATAGATGCCCGCCTCCTTGAACATCTCTACGTGCTCTTGCTGATTTACTATGGCAACGGTCCTCTTCGTACCCAATTCCTTTGCCGTTAGCGCCATCATCAAATTAGCGGCATCGTCAGACGTAGTGGCAATCAGTGCATGCGCTCTGCCAGCTTCTGCCTCTTCTAATGTTGATCGCTCTGTTGAATCACCGGCAATCGTAAGAACATCGTATTTAGCTGCTATCTCCCTGCATTTCGCTTCGTCCTGGTCTATGACAACCACATCATTCTTATGTTTCGACGCTATATCCACCAGATTCTTCCCTATTCCGCCTAACCCCACTATTATCAGATACATTAATTACTATTTTCTGTTTGCTCTATTATCTTTATAAACTTTTCGCTTTCCCTTCTACTATACGCAAACCAGTTAATAAAGCTTTATCTATATTATCTACCATATCACCACCACCTTGTGCTATTGCTGACGTGCCACCACCGCCGCCACCAAGCACATCACAAACTCCTTTTACCACCACAGATGCGCTTATACTATCCTTATGACTCACGGGAACCGAGGACACGACAGATACGTGATTATCCTTCTCACACAGCAGGATAGTCAAGAAGTTCTCTTTCGATAGCTGAGACGCCATCCTCATCAGCCCTTTCATATCTGTATCCTGCAGTATCTCTGCAATTACCTTTATGGCACCGATAGCTTTTGCATGTCCCTTCAGCATTCCCATGTGCAACTCCGCTATCTCAGCACGCAGACTCTCGTTCTCCTTCTTTAATTGTTTCCATTCATCAAAGAATCGCTCTACCGTTGCTGGTAGCTTATCCTGTGGTATCCTCAGTACAGCCGCAGCTTCATTTATCAGCTTTTCCCGCGCCTGTACCGTTCTAACAGCAGCTTCCCCTGCGGAATACCATAAACGCTCTATACCGTCCTGTATCCGCTCGGTACGCAGTAATTTTATCGGTCCTACCTCACCGGTCTTCGAGCAGTGCGTGCCTGCACATGCTTGCACGTCCTCATCAGTCCCTATTCGCACAATCCTTATCTCCCTACTCGCAGGCACACCACCCTGGTAGATACCGAACCCATATTTCTTCTCCGCCTCGTTTTTGTCCTCTATCTCAATGCCTATTGGCTCATCCCGCATGACCATTTTATTGGCTAGCATCTCTATTTCCCTCCGTTCGTCGTCTGAAATCCTTTTGAAATGCGTTATGTCAAGTCTCGACTTATCTTCTCCTTTCTGTGCACCTGCCTGCCATATATGCCCACCCAGTAACTTTCGTGCCGCCCATATTACAATATGGGTAGCAGAATGATGTCGTGTATGTGCCATTCTTCGCTGGTAATCTATCTTTCCACGCACTAATGCACCGTTATAAATGCGATTTGCCTGTTCTGCAATCTTATGCAGGATAACTCCATCCACATTCATAACATCCACAACCTTAAAAATATCCGCACATGATAGCGGGCTAAGGAATCCCCTGTCTGCTGGTTGACCCCCACCTTCAGGGTAAAACAGTGTTCTGTCCAGTATGACATATCCATCAAATGAATCCAGAACGGTAGCGTCAAATTCAGTCGCTGCGGGCTCTTCATAATACAATTTCAATGTCTTTGGTAATGATTTCGTTCTGGCTTTCAGCATCGCCATAAACTGGTCTACTTTGCCCCTCTTCTCTCCAGCGTGCATTTTCGCTACCTGCGAGTAGAAGTCCTCGGGTATGTCCACGTCCACGCTACTTCCTGACGCAATCTCTTTTGCAAACTCCGGTGGTATCCCATGAGTATCATATAAATTAATAATAATATCGAGCGGGATTTCTCCTCTTGCTTTATAGCCCTTTGCCACATGTCGCACGATTCGTTCGCCTTTTGACAGCGTCTCCTTGTACCTGCTCTTCTCCAGTGACAGTATCTCATTGACCCTATCAACATACCCCTCCAGTTCCGGGAAAGAATCGTGTAACAGTTTTATATGCGAAATAACGAGTTCCTCAAGGGGCATATCAATTTTTAATGTATTCAACATCCGGAATGCTCTTCGTATTACCAGCCTCGCCAGATAGCCCTCCTTTGCGTTTGATGGTACGATACCATCAGCGAGCATGAATGCTAAGCATCTCGTATGGTCAGCAACGGCATATATACGCTCCATTGGCTCCAGTACGGCTGTGAAAAAATCAGCAGTTACGTTCAATTTCTTCATTATCCCTTTTTTATTCGTAACGCCAGACAACCGCGCTATTTCCTGTATCTGCTCGCTATAACGCTCCAGCGGGTGTTCACAGCCAGCGAGAGTCAGCAACTTGGTTATCATCTCCGGGAATATAGCATCATAGACAGTAGGTGTGCCTTTTGATGCCCACACAAACCGTTCCAGCCCGTAGCCTGTGTCAACGATGTATGTGTCCATCTTCCTGTACCAGTGTCCATCTATCATGGTCTCAGCGGCGTTTGGTGCGATTTCTAAGTCCATAAATACGAGTGTAGCAAGTTCCAAGCCATGTGTAACCACTTCAAGGCACGGTCCGGCATTGCCCCCTCCTGTCCACGGCGCCTCTTTGTACGTTATACAGTCCACGTCCACACCCAGTTGCTTTAGATATTCATCGCAGTACCTCACGGTATCGTTCTTCCAGTAAAGTTCCTCTACGCCGCGTTTATTGAATGCGTGATGACCCATCATCTCGAAAGTAGTTAGATGACGCCCGCTCTTTCCTATTGATTCGAGGTCCTCGAGTCGAATACAGGGCTGTGAAATAGCGAGAGGATTAGCAGGTGGCGGGACTTTGCCAGAGGTAACAAATGGCTGGAAATTAGCGATTGATGCGATATTTAAGTAGAGGTCGTCCCGCCATCGTGCTACTACTGGATACCTATTCAGTCGCTTGTGTCCGTGCGATTCGAAGAAAGCGAGAAAGGATTCTCTTATCTCGCTCGCGGTCTTCTCTTTAAAAATCGGTTTGCCGATGAACGAATAAGCTTCACAGGGTGCATCGCCGCATATATCCCTGCTTTTGTCGCGAGTCCAGAAGCCCGAGCCGCAGCTCTTACATTCTTTCCTTACGAATCCGTTCTCTTCGAAATATTCGAGGCGATATTCACTTTTATCCATGACTATATAAGAGCAAAAGAGAAGGAGGAGCTTAAAAAGTTTTTTGCGCTTTTCCTGTTATGCAATCACAGGAGGAAAATTAGTATAAGCGCAACGGGAATCAGAATCATCCCGGTGAAGGCATTCTTCGTTACAGCGCGTAGTCCTGTCCTGGTTTTCCAGTCACCGCGATGCATAAAAATCAGACTCTTAGAGGTATAGAACACAGGAAAGCCTAAAAGCAGGAGTTTGTAACACGGGACATCGAGCCACAGGAGTAGAAAGAAAGACGCCCATGAACAGAGCGTTAGTGGTAGATATAGTCTTGCTGTCCGCTCCTTACCCAACCGAATTGCCAGATTCTTGCGCTTTATCATATTATCACACTCGAAATCCGGGAGCTCACGTGTCAATTTCAGCTTGAATGCGTCAATCATCCATGGTAGAGCAACGACCGTAGGTAACAAGCTTACCTGATGCGTCTGCAAATAATAACCGCTGAATACCGTTAGCCACGCCACTCCTACCGTCAGGCCTATTTCGCCCATTCCGTGATAAGACAGTCGTGGCCCACGTGAATATGAATACGCAATGATCATGCCGGATAGCCCGAGTGGCATCGTCAGCGGTCCGGTATTAAGAGGTAACCATAGCAGTACACTTAACGGCAATGCAGCCAGTACGCATAGATAAGCACCCTTTACCGCCTGCTGCACCGATATTTTACCATTCTCAAGTGCGTTGAACCGTCCACTGACTGCGGTTGAATGGAACGAGCTTGCTCCTCCCACGTGAAACTCAATACCTTTTTGCTTTAAATCTGCATATACGCTGCAGGCATTGAGCACGAAGCAGAAATCAGTCAGCAGGAATACAGCAAGCGATGATACTGCGAGTACAGGTAGATCAATGGCATAGCCGTCATGCAATGCTAAGACAACACCTAAGAGAAACGGAATCATGGTGGTAGTGAATTTTGGGAACCCTGATAGCTCCACCCAGCCGGATAATGTATCCATCTTCTTTGTTTGCGTACTGTCTATACAAAAAACGTTTTTTACCGTTTTATCGTGTCTGCATCATTATAGGCAGCAGCAGAAGTTAGGAACTGCATCTACTTCTTACTCAGCTTCTCTACCATAATACTCTTCCCGCAGTTGCTGCACTTTACCCGGTATGGCCGCTTTTTGAATACTACGCTTGATTCCTGCTCCTCACCGCAGTGCGGGCACTTAAGCTTATAGTTAAATTCGTCTTCGCCTTTTCTACGCCACATAACCACTTCGCCACTCTTCTCTCCCTGCTCATTCGGCAGTTTCCGGTTCGTGATATACGCGAAATCCTTTATATCTTTTATATCAACTGGCAGTTTCATATTTGTTCTCCTTTACTATTAATTACGAAGGCGCCACTGCAACAAAACACCCTCGTCCATCTTGACTGCGCTTAAAAGCTCCAGCTTCTTCATCGCCTCTTCGCTTATGAACCCGGAACCGTCCACGGGTGTAGGTGCGCCTCCGCCACCTATTATTAGGTTGCCAACATATATATATAGTTCGTCAACGAGGTCTTGTGAGATTAAGGACCAGTTAAGCCTTGCACCGCCCTCGACCATCAATCTGTTTATGCCCCGCTGCCATAGCAAATAAAGAAGTTTCTTCAGGTCTACTTCATCAGTGCCACAGACAATAATATCTGCTTTATCGCCCAACTTCCCTATATCTTCTACTATCGCCTGTTCAGAAACAGCAATTACCCGAGCGCCTTCGCCCTTGTTCAGTATCTCGGCATCAACTGGCGTCTTCGCCTTACTGTCCACTACTATCCGCAGCGGATTCTCATCTCTACCTTCTTTCGTCCTATTTGCACGTCTCGCTTCTGACTTCACGGTTAGTGAAGGGTCATCAGCTAAAACAGTACCTACACCTACCATTATCGCATCACATTCCGCTTTGAGCGCATCCACACGGTCGAAATCCTCCTCACCGCTTATCCTTATCTGCTGCCTCGTAACAGTTGAAATTTTACCGTCCGCACTCATTGCGAGATTTATGAGTACAAAGGGTTTGTTTTTTCCGATGGTCATGGTTAGTTAGAAGATGTCTATTTCGGTAACGCATTTAGGACATACTATTTTCCTCTTCACTGCCTCGCCTGTTATTCCCGGTGTTGTAATGCCTTTAATACGATGTGCAGGATGTGTGTCCTCTATTCTTATCTCAATTGCACAGGATTCACACAGAGGAATACCGCAAACACTGCATTTCGCTGTCGCTTCTCTCTCTTTGCATATGCCACAAATATCTTTCATATTCTCTGTTTTCTTAACTACTATACGTCTATTAGACTTATTTATTTCTTCACTTGTCTACTCTATTCGTATCTATATTACGTGCATCTAATATTCTCAAGCATGCGTTTTAACGATTCAAGAACAGGGAATACGAATTTTGGTGGCTTTTTCACAGTAAATAGATTTCTTTCCCCTCTCTCGCATAAGAAGTATGGGGTGTTCTTGCAAAGAATGGCACAAAAAGAAGCCTTTGACGATTTGAAGGAGCTTTCCGTATCAGATACATTCGACAAATTGTCAGCGAGTGCCGGAGGTCTGACACGTGAAGAAGCAGAAAAGAGGCTTGAGAAGTATGGATACAACGAAATCGCCGAAAAGAAGGTAAATCCCGTTCTAAAATTGTTCAGCTACTTCTGGGGTCCCATACCATGGATGATAGAAATCGCCGCTATTATCTCCGCGGTGATTCAGCACTGGGCGGATTTCTGGATTATCACGGCTCTTCTGCTGGTAAATGCCGTTGTCG
>JAOZPO010000048.1 GCA_029932715.1 Halobacteria archaeon
TTCGTTTACACTGCAACCCTCACTGTCCGCCATTTCGTTCAACTTTTTATAGTTTGCCGCTGAGATCGTTTTGTCTAAAACTTTTACGCTGCCGTCATTCCAATGTAAAACGTTTCTTCCATCTAATATAAACCGCTCGGGATATTCATTCGCCGCCATCCTCTTTGCTTGATTCCATGCCTCGTTAATATCTCGTGTTGTGCTCATTTGACCCACTATCCCTAACTTAGCAACCACGTGATCCTTCAAGTTAGTAGTTCCCGGTGGTAGCTGCAAGAGTGCTTCAAACATCATCTTCGCTAATTTGTTCGTTGATATTCCGAGACCTAAACCCCTTCTTCCACCAAACATTATTTTAAACCTCCCGTCGGAATGCCAGGTAGATCAATGATTGAGCCGAGGTTTGTCGGAGCCTGACGACCAATTATGAGAACATTCTCATCCTCCAGGGTGTAAGCTGGATTGTGTTCAAGCCAAAATTCCAATACCTCCTCTTGAGTCTCCTTTTTGAAATCACTTTCGGCATACTGGATGAATCTTGCGTCTTTATCTACTCTAAATAATTCCATAGCACCTCTTTAACCTAAGACATAGGTTATATTTAAAGCTATTTGCAAATGAGATGTTTTCAAAAAGAAAAAACACCAACATATACTCAGCACAGGTATAAATTGCACTTTTTTATCTACAAGGTCTTAGAGCAGATTTATATACTGTCAGCCACCTTTTAGGTTGAGATATGAAGTTGAAATGGTGGTGCAGAGGATTAAGATAGAATTTTGGAGTCCCTGTCATTTTGGATAGTGCCCGAGATCAGAAGTGTAAACTTGCTGACGATTTACTTGCGAAATCATAGCGACAAAGTATTGAAAGAGGGGGTTGAATCAAAAGAGGGGTAAAAATAGAGCAGAAGATGTGAAAAAGGAATACAAGGACATAGAGAAGGAGAAGATTTACAAGAGCGAGCGAAGGGACAGCATTTATATTATATACATTGATGACTATATCATATTCAAAGACTATATGAGGAGAATATTACTATGGGAATAGAAAGGTTATATATGCATAATGAGTAGAGAGATAAATCCAGAGAAAGATAAAGAAGAATCATCAAGAATTTGTTACCAATGCGGAGAATGCACGGCAGCATGTCCTCTACGTCGAGTCTCGCAATTTAATCCGCGTAGTATTCTGTATAATATCAATGCTGGCTTTTCTGATACCGACAGTCTCTGGAACTGTTTGATATGTGAAAATTGCCAGATTGTATGTCCTCAGGGTGTGGATTTCCCTGCTATTGTGCTGCAGCAGCGCCAAAAACAGGAACTAAACAGAGACATTCTGGCACACCGTGTATTTTCCGAGATTGCTGATTTCATGACCTTCTTTGATAAAGGCGTACCTGTGGATTTCAAAGGCGAAACGGAAGCGGATAGTGAATATGGCTATTTCCCAGGCTGTCTGGATTATCTTGACCTGTTTTTGGATGTCGGTGTGAACTTCCATGAGATCGGCGATTCCGCAGTTACGCTATTGAATAAAATAGGCATAAGACCGCAAATAGTGAGCCTGAAATGCTGTGGTCACGACGTGCTATTCCAGGGTAATCACGAAGTATTCGAGCAGCTTGCTGCGTACAACACGAAAAAGCTAAAGGAGCAAGGCATAAAGAAGCTAATAGTAAGTTGTGCAGAGGGCTTTTTTACTTTCAAGCGGCATTACGAGCTTGATGATATAGAAGTAATACACATATCTCAGTTATTGAGCAATAAACTGCAACTCGCAGATGAAGAGAGAGCACGTAACCGGGATGTTACTGTGACTTACCATGACCCATGTGCGTTGAAGGCATATCAGCTATATGAATACCCGCGAGATGCGATACAGAAGTCAGGAGTGAAATATGTAGAACTGAGGCATATTAAAGATAATTCATTATGCTGTGGCGTCAGTGGGATGATGAACTGTAACGACATGAGCAAGGCACTGAGGACGTTCCGACTGGCGGAAGTAAAAGCGAGTGGTGCGGATATACTGATCACTACATGTCCAAAATGCTTAGCGCATTTGAACTGTTTGAAATACGAGACGGAGAGGAGTGGTAAAGAAGAAGAAAAGGGATACGATTTTGAAATTGTAGACCTTGCGGTGTTTTTAGGACGGTTATGGAAAGAGTAGCGGTTTCCATTTATCTTAATGAAATAAAAGTATTTGTAATTGTATAGCTCAGTAAAAATTCCAAGTACCAAGCATCAAATTACAAACAAATTCCAAGCACCAAATTCAAATTTATAAAATCATTTGGCTTTTTCCCGTATCGAAGCAATGGTTTTTGAACGGGTTTTTACAAACGCTATCACTTCTTTCGCAAACTCTAACGTCCGCTCCTCTAGATCATACCGTTTTTTCGCTCTATACAAATACAAGTATTTGTTTGGCAAGACCACAGGGGTACACGTATTTTCACGAGAAAAGATAATCAACTTCTCTCTTTCACGCCGGATACACAAATACACCCTGATCCTTAACATCGAATTCCATAGCACAGAATTTGTCCACGTATTCCTGATGAATCGCTTGCGGGTCTAAATCATCGAATTCATCTGGATAGAGCCATTTTGCCATATATGCAAGACCAACTGGATACCCAGGACCAAACGGGACATTACTATCCAGCAGATAAACCCGCTCCTCTTCCACCGCAGTAAGATTAGTAAATCCTGGTAGTTCTACTATCCTGTCATACTCGTGCTTCAGTGCGGATTCATCATCCGTCTCGTAACCGCCACGACCGCCACTTTCCGAAAGCCCGATGATAACTTCTGGATTCTGGTCTAAAATCCACTCGACTCCTACGGATGGATATGTAGCCTGGAGTTCATCCGCTATGTTTACCCCTCCCGCCAGTTCACAAAGTGTGCTTATTCCACCAGATTGCTTTGTATATGTCTTCCGCTCTTTCGTTGATTCAATCACACTCTTATCCAGGAAAACCTCTGGTTTCTCATCCTCAGGCATCTTCGATACTTTCTCTTCTATCGCATCTACATACTTATCATGCCATTTGACATACTCAGATGCTTTCTCTTCTTCCTCAAGTAAATATCCAAGCTTTAGCATTTCGTCTCTAACTGTTTCTGGCTTATAGAGGTCCAACCGAATGACAGTTACAGTTTGCGGGAGTTTGTCCTCTATATATTCAGGAGCCGGCCATTTACCGTATGCAACTATCGCATCGGCATTTAACTCCAGCACCAATTCGGGGTCTATATCCCTCCAGCCACCAACTACCCTACTATCACTTATATCAGGGAAGAAAAGCGCCTGCTTCTCTATCAGATCACTGATACCAACTATCCGGTCCTTAGCGCCAAGAGCACGAAGCGCTTCGGCTGCTCCTGCATTTAGCGCCACTATCCGCTCCAATGGCTTGTATATCGTTACGTTTACTCCTGTTGCACACTCTATTGTGCGGGGATAAAGCCCGTGGTAATAATAAAGGCACGCAACCCTGCGAAGGTCATTCCTACCAGGATGCTTCACCTCTTCGCCCATATACGTTGCCTTCATGTAAGCCATGATTGAATCCACAACCTCATCCCTCGATACAGTATCCTGTGTATTCATGGCAGTAGCTGAGATAGAAGTCAGTGCCACAATCACCAAAACAGTTAACAAACAGACGAGTGTTTCCATTGTGCCAGTCACCATGAGTCCCCCTCTTTTCCTCCTTGCTCCCTTTTTCATAGCACAATATTTCATCTTTCCCTCCGAACTAAGCACAGTAATCCCGCGGCAAGCAGCCCGGAAAATGCTAATACTGCACCATAACCCGGCAATTTGGATGATGATGATGACGGCGACGAAGATGCAGGCACGTGAGATGCCGGTTGGTGTTCAAAAGCGTTATTCGATTCTGACTGCTCTTCCAATTGCTGCTTCGAGCACGGTAGCTTCAGATATACGGGGTCTGACTCGTGTTTATTTGTACCATGCATAAAAACGGCATTAAATGTTGCAGTGCATGCTTCTGTAGCATTTGTAACTTTGAATACAACAACAGCCGAATCACCTGCGTTTATGTCGCCAAGATAGACTTTTTCCGGCTGAATTTCCGCCCCAGTTACATTTGAAGCCACAACATAGACACAGTCAACATCTGATAGGCATTCGTTTATAACCTCCAGGTTCACTTCGTTCTCTGAAATCCCCATTGACAGCAGGTTTACAGCACCGCTAACCTGAATCGGGATAAAATAGCGAATGCCTTTGCTTCTTTTTCCGTTCATATCCTCGATGTTAGCAACGAATTTAAGCATATATATGCCTTCTGCAGCCGGCGCTTTTAATTTATATTTCAGGTCAACTTTATTATCAGGCCCTATTACACCCGCAGATATGTACTTGTTATAGACTTTGAAGTCCTTCTCTACAATGTAAGCTTCTTTTATGTATGCGTCCATTGTGTATCTTGTCTCGGTGTCTACGTCTACAATGTAACCCGAAGTCCCTTTCTTATCCCTTTTAATATCCAGCTCCTTCTCTATTGGCTTTTCCTGCATATTCTTGAGTGTTACCGTAAGCACCGCTATATCACCTGTCATTAACGTCTCAGGACTGAGTTCGTAATCATACACCATTGCATAAGGTTCCGGCTTGGGCGCGATGTCACACTTGCTTAACAGGTCGTCTATATCATCAGCGAAAGCCGGTTTTGTCACTGTAAGCAAGAGCATCACTGCAAGCACCCCCAAAAATAACGTTACTACATTCTTGTTCACCTTGCATTACCCCCGTTCCCTTTTCTGTCCGCTGTTGAAAACTATACCGCTCATAACAGTGATTACTATAATATTACTATAATGTAAAAGATATAAAAGAATTATAAAAGGCGCGAAATATTTGTAAAATAACCTGAATTTATTTGCGTTTTTGTATATACATCGTGATCCATATCGGCGATCTAAGTTGGGGTTACCAGCTCTATTGCACCGGTAGGGCAATGGTCAACACAAGCTCTGCAAAACTCCGGGGGCTTAAATGCCCTTTTACACCTATTCGCATCCACTAATCTCACTTTCCCCTCTTCTATTTTTAAAACCAGCTCGTCATTATACCTGCCCCCTTTACCATATAAAACCTCTTCGTTCATCCTGTTCTCCTCGCATACCACAACACAGATACCACAACCCGTACATTTCTCCTCTTCTATTATCAAGCCCGTAATCTCTCTCCCCTCTGATGGGATAAGCTTCTTCAGTTTTTCTAAATTCACCTTATACACAGGTTCTAAGAGCATAGGGCAGTCTTCAGGCTTCGCTTCACCTGAAATTAGTTTAGCAGCAAAGCCCATGCATACTGTTCCACACTGCTTGCAGTTCGTCCTCGGTAATAAATTATACAGTTCAAATAATGAGGCAGGCATAGTACGGGTTTTGCTGCTGATCCATAAAAAGAAACCGTAAGCTTTATATACTGTTATTGTATATATGTTATACCAGTAGTGATGAAAAGAGAAAGTAAAGGTTTGAGGAGTATAGGGATCGTGCAGCACATAGTTGATAATAAATTGATTACGAGGGGTAATAGGATGAAAGCAGAGCAAATAGTTAATTCCATCGTCACGACGAATGATAAAAGGAAAATAGGGCGGGTTTACGATGTCTTTGGACCTGTAAACCGACCTTATGTTAGTGTGAAGGCGTTTAAAAGTGTAAAAGAGAAGCAACTGAGAAGATTTACAAATAAGGAAATCTTTGTGCTCTGAGGTGTAGAAAGATGTCAAAAGACGATATGGATGAGGAGGCAAGTATAGAAGATAAAGTAGGAAAAATGACATCACCCAATAGAGAGCATTTACAGCGACTTAGTGAACTTCAGCGCAGGAAAAAGTTAAGTGCGTCAGTTGGGAGGCAGCGTTTAGTTGCGCAATCTGAAATAGAACGGTTATCCTCAATGCTTTTTGTACCCGAAGGGACGAGAGAGAGTAGTATGAGGTTATACCGTGAGGCATGGGAGAAGGATTTGATTCATGGTCGTTCAATTGAGAAGATACTTGCTGCGTCCATCTACATTGCATGTCGTAAGAATAATGTACCAAGAACACTTGACGAGATAGAAGCAGTAACGAGAGTAGGGAAGAAGGATATAATAAAGACCAGCAAGTTATTGGCAAGTAAGCTGGGAATGAAGCTTGCTCCAACGTCGCCGTTGGAATACGTGAGTAGATTTTGTGCCAAATTAAACTTGAAGAGGCATGTAGAGGAACGGGCGAATGAGATAATAAAAAAGGCGTTAGAGCGCGATATAACAAGTGGGCGAGGTCCTACGGGCATAGCAGCATCGGCGATTTACATAGCTGCCATCTTATGTGACGATAGGAAGACGCAAAAAGACGTTTCTGAGGCTACTGGCGTTACCGAAGTGACTTTACGTGTGAGATATAAAGAGATGGCGAGGAAATTAGGAATAGCAATAGAATAACTCTACCCTGCGTATTTGATTAGCTCCCCCTATTTTAAAACTTTCCCAGTGATATTCATGCAATATGTGATATGTAACCAGGGACGTAATCAAATATCTCCCAAACGCGCACAAAAATTAGCAGAACTCGCATACATTTGCCTATTCAGGTATTCATCACATAAATCATAGTAACTAATTTTATGTCACTAATTACCTGCTGTTAAAGTTCAACATCATGGGATGCCAACTGTGCCCCAAAAGACAGTCATAATTTACCCGTATGAACGCTTTAAAAGTAGAAGGGGAAAAGGGGAGAGCTTTCGAGATAAATCTGAGAAATACGCTTCAAAAAAGATATGAGATAAGTGCAAGAACGGTCGCACGTGTGCTCTCTGAGCACGGTATAACCCTAAAAAAAGTAGAAAAGGTTAAAGACCGCGGTATAGCTGTGCTTGCGGTATTCTCAAAATTGCCTTCTAAGGGCTTCGGGACGCCTGAAATAAGTTCAATCTTCATTACCACCTGCCATAGGATAAGCTCCCAGCGTTTTCAACATCGCCACCCTACTTTCAACACATTTTAACGCTTCTTTTATCTTCTCCTCCTCTACGTGGCCTTCGCAATCTATATGAAACATGTAATCACCCATTGCCTTCTTCGAAGGTCGTGACTCAATCTTCGTTAAGTTTATTTCACGTTCTGCGAATTCACCCAGGATGTCGTATAACGCTCCTGGTATGTTGTCCTTAAGGTATACCAATATAGAAGTCTTATCCCTGCCGGTAGGTACAGTTTTGATACCAGAAGGCGCAAGCGCGACAAATCTCGTGACGCTATCCCGGTCCTGCACGTCTTTTGCTATTATATTTATTCCGTATTTAACAGCTGCTTCTTCTGATGCTAATGCCGCTATCTCTTCTGATTGCGATGCCAGTTTCGCGGCACCCGCCGTGCTGTCTACACTTTTACGTTTTATACTCTTACACCGTTCACGCAAGAACTGTTTACACTGTGCCAGTGCATGAGCGTGTGAAACTATTGTTCTTATTCCTGCAAGTGCATCGTTTTTGTTAGACGGAAAAGCATGTTCCTTCGGTATATTTTCTAACGGAAGTTTCCTTTTAGCCATTAGACAAATCCGTATTGGCACTAAAATCTCACCTACTATATGCACTTCTGCATTTCCGCCTGAGAGAACATCTAAGGTCTCTCCAACAGAACCTTCCAGTGAATTCTCGATTGGTACAATCCCATAGTCCACCTCATTCTTCAATAGACCCTCTGATACCTCAAATATCGTGTCATAGTATTTTATCTCCACGTTTTCATCTTTTACCGTCTTTTTACGCCACTGCACGGCTGCGTTTTCCGAGAAAGTCCCCGCAGGGCCCAAAATGCCCAGTTTTATGCCCATTTCTATCACGTCAACCTCTCCGGAACTTTTTGTGCCCTCAACAAATCCTCAACGCTTTCTCTCGCACGTATCAAATCCACCTCACCATCGTTTACCAGCACCTCCGCACATCTCGGTCGCCCGTTATACTGCGAGCTCATCGAGAACCCATAAGCACCGGCATCATGTATTGCAATCAAATCGCCCCGCTTCACCTCCGGCAGCATTCTGTCCTTCGCTATTATATCGCCCGATTCGCATACCGGTCCAACAACGGTATATAACGTTGAAGCAGGCTCATTTTGCCTGTTCGCTACTACTACTTCGTGGTACGCATCGTACATTACAGGTCTTATCAACAGATTGAATCCGGCATCTACCGCCACGAAATTCTTATGCGCTTGCTTAACTGTATTTACCCGGCTCAGCAGTATGGTAGTCGAGCCCACGATAGACCTTCCCGGCTCCAGGATCAGTTTTAAATTTAGCGAGCTCATCCTATCCTCAAGAACAGGCAATAATACTGCTGCGAGGTCGTCAGGCGTAGGAGCTATCTTCTTATCCTCGTCACTGTATCCTATTCCAAGTCCTCCGCCGAGGTCCACGAATTCGAGTTCTATTCCACGGTCATGCAATTGCATCACGAGGTTCATCATCTTCTCCGCTGCTTCGCCAAAAACGTCCAGCTTCAGTATTTGCGAGCCTATATGACAATGCAAGCCGGTAAGAGCTATGTTTCTATACTGTTTCACTTCTTCACAGATAGATATGATCTCAGGGTAGGGAACCCCGAATTTCGATTCCTTTAAGCCCGTGGCTATCTTTGGATTCACATCAGGCGACACGTCTGGATTCACGCGTATGGCGATCGCCGCTTCTTTGCCACGCTCGTCTGTAACAGCAGCTAAAGCTCTCAGTTCGTCACGTGAATCCACGGATATCTTTACGCCAGATTCTACCGCAGCTCTTAAGTCGTCTTCGCTCTTTGAATTGCCGTTGAACAGAATCTTCTCCCGTGGTATACCCGCTAACTTCGTGAGCTGGAGTTCTCCGGCGGAAAACACGTCTGCACCCGCACCCTCTTGCGCCAGCACCTTCAATAGTGCTAAGTTACCGTTCGCTTTTACCGCGAAAAATATGTCTGTGCCTATGCTGGTGTTCCCGAAAGTCTTTTTATAAGCTCTAATATTCGCTCTCAACTTGTTCTCGTCGGTTACGTAGAGCGGTGTGCCGTATCGCTCCGCCAGTTCTACCACGTCCACACTACCGAAAGACAGATGCTCTTCTTTTACCATTCTTCACTCCTGCTGTTTGTTATTCCTGTAAACTCATTCTATGATAAATATAAAAGCTCGTATCTGTATACGTAGAAAAGCCAAAATAGAAAAGCATTTATAATGTGTTAGTTATATTATGTTTAAGAACTAAGTAAAGAGCGGTAGGAGGTGAGAAGAAAAAGTGGTAATGCAATCGGGGGAAGATATTGCCGGGGACAAGGATGCCAAACCCGCTAAACCACTACCC
>JAOZPO010000049.1 GCA_029932715.1 Halobacteria archaeon
TTCCTTCTGCTCCCTGTCTTTTAACGATCCCAGCTTATTTATCCGTGGACGAAGCGTGCTTTCATCTCGTCTGAATGTCACACCTAAATCTTTTAAGAATTTGTTCATACCCTCTCGCATCTCAAAGCACCCTTTTATCTCGCCTCGAACGCCGGGTTCACCCACAAAAACCATCAAACGGTCACTTAACAGGTCTATCAAATATATATCATGGTCAACAATCAACATGGATACGTCCCTTCGCTCTGCATATCTCCGTATCGCTTTTATCAGCCGCACCTTCTGCTCCACATCCAGATGCGCTGAGGGCTCATCCAGCATATACAAAGACGCATCATGACACAGACATGCAGCAATCGCAACGCTTTGTAATTCGCCACCACTGAGCTCGTTTATCTTCTTCTCCTCTATCTCCTGTATTCTTAATGGATGCAGCACATCAATAATGTCCGCTTCGCTTAGCTTTAGCGAATAAATAAAATCCTTTACCGTGATGTCCTGCTCTCCCTTTATGTACTGTGGCTTGTAAGAAACCGTAATATCAAACGATATTTCCCCCACTGTCGGCTCAGTCTCGCCTGCTAATACTTTCATAAACGTACTTTTACCTATGGCATTTCTACCTACTATTCCAAATACTTCTCCGGTCTCGATATTGCCCCTTTTCACATTCAATGCAAATGTACCATAACTCTTTTCAAATTCTTCATAGGCGATGAACACATTCTGCTCTTGCCGCTTCTCCCTCGGCGGATGTGCAATGAATTCTATCGGCTTGTCTCTAATCCGCACGTTCTCTGCCTGCAGGAATCCACTCAAATACTCCTTTATGCCCCTATTCGTGCCCTTTGGCATCGTCACTACGCCATATTCCCCGGGGTTACCGTATATGAGCTGGACATAATCCGCGAGCATATCAAGGATAGCGAGGTCATGTTCCACAACAACCACTGGTTTATCTTTCAATACCGCCTTTATGCCTTTTGCCACCTTTACACGTTGATAAATATCCAGATATGGTGTTATTTCATCAAAGAAGAAGAAATCCGCAGCTCGTATCATACAACCGATTACCGCAACCCTTTGCAGTTCGCCGCCACTTAGCCCCTTTATATCCTTATCCAGTGCCTCTTCGAGCTCAAAAGCATGCACGAGCTGCTTTGATACTCCTCTCTCATCTGTCCTTTCCAGCAATTCCTGAACAGTGCCCTCGAAGAACTGTGGGATTGCATCTACGTATTGAGGCTTATATGATACTTTTAACTCCCTTTTCGCCAGTTTATCAAAGTAACTCTGCAATTCCGAGCCGGCATAGTTCCTTATTATGCCATCCCAACTTGTTTCCACCGCTAAATTGCCAAGGTTCGGAACTTGCAGCCCGGATAATATCTTTACTGCCGTGCTCTTACCCGTGCCGTTCGCTCCTAACAGTCCTGTTACTTTACCTGCTTTTGGTATCGGGATGCCATAAAGCACGAACCCATTTTCACCATATCTGTGCGTCTCCTCGCCTCTTAGCTCCTCGGGTAAGCCTATGATAGAAATAGCACCGAAAGGGCATTTCTTTACGCATATTCCGCAACCCTCACATAAATCCTCGGATATTACCGGCTTACTATCTTTACCCACTACTATCGCCTCTGATCCTGTTCGCACTAGCGGGCAGTATTTCAAGCATTCATACTCGCATTTCCGCGGTTGACACTTATCCCGCTTCAATATCGCTATTCGCATTTTACGCTCTTCTCTGTCTCTGATTTATATCTGTTTATATTAGTAAGTAGTGATTTCACTGTAAAATTCGAGAGTGCCCCGCTCAATATGCTTTTGTCCACATTACTCTTTACTATTCTTGCCATTTGTCAAAACCAAATTGCGAAAACTTTATAAATTGATTATATTTTCTGGTCTATGGAAAGAAAGATAGAAAGGATATAAAATATAGAGGAGCGAAGGAATGATGGAAGACAAAAGAGAGATGGAACGGCTAAAATCACGCCTGGGTGCGGAAAGCTACAAGAAGCTTATCAGGATTGATAACCCGGAGCTTCACCACTTCATTGCTAAGTATGTTGAACTTTGTAATCCTGATATGGTTTTTGTCAGCACCGATTCACCGCAGGATATACAATACATTCGGACAGAGGCGATAAGAGCGGCAGAGGAGCATGAACTTGCCGTGGCGGGTCATACGGTTCATTTTGACGGCTATTACGATCAGGCAAGGGATAAGAGCAATACTAAGTTCCTTCTGCCGCAGGGTGTTAATTTAGGCACGGGTATGAATGCAATGGATAGAGAAGAGGGTCTCAAAGAGATTCATGATATTATGCGCGACATCATGCGCGGGCACCAGTTGTACGTGCGGTTCTTCTGTTTGGGACCTCTCAAATCCGAATTCTCAATAACCGCGGTTCAGCTCACAGATTCCGGCTACGTAGCTCATTCTGAGGACTTGCTGTACAGGCAGGGTTATGAAGAGTTTGTAAGATTAGGGCAATCTGCACGCTACTTCAAGTTTGTGCATTCCGCGGGTGAATTGGACGATAGGAAGACCTCGATGAACATAGATAAGCGCAGAATTTATATTGATCTCGAATCGGAAACGGTGTATAGTGCGAATACGCAATATGGCGGTAACACAATTGGCCTGAAGAAATTAGCAATGCGTACTGCAATAAATCGTGCATCAAGAGAAGGCTGGCTGAATGAACACATGTTTATTATGGGTGTGCATGGGCCCTCAAATAGGGTGACTTACTTTACAGGTGCCTTCCCCTCGCTCTGCGGCAAGACTTCAACCTCTATGCTGCCCGGGGAAACAATAGTCGGCGATGATATAGCGTACTTAAGACAAAAGAATGGAAGAATACGTGCAGTCAATCCAGAGAGAGGCATATTTGGTATAATACGGGGCGTAAACTCCATAGACGACCCATCTATATGGGCTATATTACACTCACCAGGTGAAATCATATTCTCCAATGTTCTGGTTACGGCAGAAGAAACGCCCTACTGGCTTGGCAGTAACGAAGACCCGCCACAAAAGGGCATTAATCATTCTGGCGAGTGGCAGCACGGGAAGAAAGATGCCGATGGTAACGACATAACACCTTCACATCCTAATGCCAGGTTCACGCTTGATATGCACTTATTGAATAATCTAGACCCAAATATCGACAATCCCGATGGTGTGGTAATAGATGGAATAATCTATGGTGGTCGGGATTCAGATACGAAAGTGCCGGTTGAGCAATCCTTCAATTGGGTGCATGGCGTTATTACTATGGGTGCCGCGCTGGAATCGGAAACGACAGCAGCAACGCTGGGCAAAGAGGGTGAACGGAAGCTCAATCCCATGTCTAACCTTGATTTCCTCTCTATTCCCATCGCTAAATATATAGAGAATCATCTGGCTTTTGGTCACATTACGAATCCTCCCTGTATATTCTCTGTGAATTACTTCTTGAGAGACACGGCGGGTAATTTCACGAATGCTAAGATAGATAAGGCTGCGTGGCTTAAATGGATGGAACTGCGTACGCACCAGGAAGTAGAAGCAATAGAAACGCCTACGGGGCTAATACCAAAATACGATGACCTTAAGCGACTGTTCAGAGAGGTGCTTAACAAAGACTATACCCGTGAAGAGTATATAAAGCAGTTTACAGTTAGGGTTGCGGAGAATTTAGCTAAGCTCGAGCGTGTGGAGCAGTTCTACCGGACAAAAGTGCCTGATACGCCGGCAATCGTCTTTACTGTCTTCGAAGAGCAAAGGCAAAGGCTAATCAAGGCAAGAGAAGAACAAGGTGATTATATCGAGCCTGATACGCATGCATAGCGGTAGCGTTAACTAAGACAAAGCATTAGAAAGCGCCCAGTTCCAAATATTATCAACGAATGCTGCCATTGAGTGAAATGGAATTTGTTATACAAGGCTTCAAAAACGGGTGGTATTCTGAATATTTTCCGTCTAAAAATTAAGTATTTGTATATCTAAAATCATATACACAGTTTTGGAGTGGAAAAGATGGTGGCGGAAATTTTAAGACGGAAACGTGAGATTATCGAGCGGTTAAAGGAGCGAAGGAGCATAAAGCAGGCGATTTCAGAAGCCCGAGCAGCAGGAAAGAACCCTGTAATCACTGAAGTAAAGCGAAAAGGCTTGAAAGAAGGCGAACAAGCACTAAACGTAGACCCGGTAGCAACTGCGAAGCAAATGGCAGCCGGCGGTGCATGTGCTATATCAGTACTAACAGAAGCGGCTTTTTCTGGTAGTTTACATGATTTACGGGATGTTAAGCTTTCTGTTGCACTGCCTGTCCTGCGAAAGGATTTCATATTCGATGAGTTCCAGGTACTGGAGTCATACGTGCACGGCGCGAATGCCATACTACTGATAGCACGATTTATAAGTGCAAGTAAGTTAAACGAACTGATACGGAAAGCTGCATCGCTTGACATGGAAGCGCTCGTCGAGATAGACCGAGTATCAAAGGATATGATTCTCGATATGGACTTTACGACCGCATCTACGACACTAATAGGCATAAACAATCGCGATCTGGACACGCTTGAGGTAGACGTGGCGACTTTTGTGCAGATTGCACCGGAGATAAAGTTGAAGATACCTGCCAATGTGCCTTTAGTAGCAATGAGTGGAATAACGAGTAAAGAAGAAGCAAGACGGATGTTTGATGCTGGTGCGGACGCTTTGCTTGCCGGCACTTCCGTTATGCGTGCTGACGAGATTGAGCGAAAAGTGATGGATTTTGTGAGCGTTCAGGTGTAAACAGACAGGAAATGGAAAAGATATTTGGCTTCTTGTGCACTGGTATAGTGCTACTTTTGGTCTTGTCTTCGGTAGTACATGCAGAAATGGATGATGGTAAAGAGCCCGTTAAATGCTTGACTGACCTTGATTTTAATGACGATGGATATATCAATCAGTTAGACCTTGATATATTGAAGTCGCACTTTAACGAAAGATATAGCAGGTACGTAGCGTGGGATTTGAATGCTGATTTCAGGTGCGACCACAGGGATTTTTATTATTTCGCAGACCATGTGCCGCTGAATTATCGCTACCAGGTAGAGGCAAATACAGCGGTTTGGAACCTATCGAATTATACAATCGAGCGGCGAAAAATGCCTGCCGTTATTCTTGATGAGGTAGTTTATCCACAAAATCCAGAGCGTGTAATTACATGGATAAAGCAGTACACGAGTCTTGAACCGCCTAAGAACGACTCGGCAGTATGTGTTCATTACGCTCGTGACCTCTGCCGATTGGCGTATAAAACTTTAGGACCGAAGACGGTAGCATGGGGCTCTTCTGGCGTTCATGCCTATGGGATGATATATACCGGTGGCAAGTGGCGCGATATATCTAACTGGCTTATAGTAGACCCCTACTGGAAATTCTATGCCTTTGAGAATGTCTCAAACTCCGCGAAATTCCATGATACTGATTCTATAGAGATATTACTGGATGAAGGGCGTTATGGCTATTGGGCACTACATCTGTCGGTGGATCATAAGAATAATACTATTTGTGAACCTTACAAGACAGAATACAGGGTAATGAATTTTCGAGAGCCGGGCTAACAGTCTGACAGAGGAGTACGGATCCTAATTAAAGGAGGACATGTGAACCCTGATTGATCTGACTCACACCGCAACGGCTCGCTTCAAATCCGTCACCAACTCCGCTTTTACTCTATCTTCTCTATTACCGCCACAGACCATACCTCTAACACCCAGTATATCTGGTTTTATTGCCTTTATTACAGGAATATCCTCAAATTTTAGTGCGCCCGCAAGTGCAGTCACCAGCCCAAGCGATTTCGAGTCTGCAACAAATGACTTAAGTTCGTCTTCGCTTAGAAATTCCAGTGTTGACCGCCCATCCTTTATCCCCGTGTCTATCATTGCCACATCTATATCCACTTCTTTTCCTATTTCTGCTATTTCGAAAGGTGAAATCGAATTTATCCGCTTGTAGTCGGCATAGAAAGCAGAAACGAGCTTCTTCGCTGGATCAAAACCCTTCACCGCTTTTACCGCACCGGTAAGCAAATCTATCGCCTCCTCTTTCGTCTTTATCTTGTGCAGCCCGATTTTTATGTATTCGGCACCAGAAGCCGCTGCGCCTAACGCAGCTAAAGATGCAGTTCCCGGCTTATAATCGAAATCGCCTATTGCTGCGCTCATTTCCATTCCATTTCCTTTCTCGTCCACCAGTTTCTTTATTGACCTTATTACCCACGGGAAATTAGCACCTAAAGAACCCTCTTTCGGATTCTTTACATCTACAATGTCCGCATTGCCACTGATCACTGCCTTCGCTTCTTCCACATCCTTTGGGCTTACCAACACTTTCATATTACTTTATCCCCTAATATTCATGCCCGAGTGCTCTTCTGGTCTGAGCATGCAACATGTTATGATGCTTTATATTACGAACATATAAAAGCATATCTTTCTTTTATCTCTTTAATATTTCCACTCCGGTATCATCCCCTATGTGCACCTCAGTAGCATTTGTGAATATACCGTGCTCGACCGAGCCGACAACAGAAGAAAGAGCCACCCCCAACTTCTCGGGATTAGTTATAACGCCAAAGTCCGCATCTACTACCAGATTACCGCCCTCCGCTATAAAATAGCCGCCTCTATTTCCCTCTTGCCTTAAAACAGGGATACCACCAAGCTCTTTAACCACCTTCACAGCATAAGGTAAAACTGCTAAGGGAACGGGTTTATTTAGCTGCTCCACTACTTTAGTATCATCAACACAGATAACAAGCCTCTTCGCTGCGTATGATACTATCTTCTCCCTTGTATGCGAGCCCCAACCACCTTTGACCAGATTCAGTTGAGAATCAACCTGGTCCGCGCCATCTATACAGAGGTCCAGAGAAGAAAACTCAGTAAGTGTAGTAACGCGAATGCCGCATTCTACCGCGAGCATCTCGGTTTTTAGTGAAGTAGGAATGGCAAGAATATCGAGGCTTTCCTCTCTTATCTGCTCGCCTATCTTTATTATCGCCAGTTCTGTCGTTGATCCCGTGCCTAATCCCACTACCATACCATCCTTTATCAATGAAGATACTGATTCCGCTGCTCTCTCCTTTCCCGCTTCATTCCCTATCATCGTTATGATGTTTTTTGCGTCTTACTTAAGAACTTTTCTGGTTTTCAAAATTGTTATATTAGACTCATGTCTTTCATATATTACTAATGCAAAGAAGCAGCGAGGAATGGACCGAGAGATACAGGCCAAAGAAGTTAATAGAGGTTGTGGGTAATGTAAAAGCGGTAGAAGAGCTGAAAGAGTGGGGTGAGAGTATCCATAAGCGAAAAGCGAAGAAAGCTGCTATTCTACACGGACCGCCAGGCTGTGGAAAGACATCGGCAGCTTACGCGCTCGCTTCTGAGAAAGGCTGGGAGGTAATAGAGCTAAACGCCTCAGATCAGAGGAGCGAAGGGGTGATAAAGAGCATCGTGGGTCCTGCTTCTGCATGCAATACCTTCAGCAGGACAACGAGGTTAATCATTCTGGATGAAGCGGACAACCTGCATGGCAATGAAGACCGGGGCGGTACCAGAGCGATAACAGAGATAGTAAAAAGCAGCACACAGCCCATCATCCTTATTGCAAATGATTTATACAAGATGGGTAAGGCATTGCAGCGTAATTGTATGGTAATTCGGTTTCAAAGGATAAGAACCCCGACGATTGCTCGTGTGCTTAAAAGATTGAGTGTTCTGGAAGGGATAGAGGTAGAAGAGGGAGCGGTATACGCTCTGGCGGAGAACGCCAATGGCGATTTAAGGTCGGCAATAAATGACTTGCAGGCAAGTTCTATTTCTGATAGGGGACAGGGGATAGTAAAAGCCGATATAGCGACTGGTAAAAGAGACGTGGAAGTGTCTATATTTGAGGTGTTGAAGAAGATCCTTGGTGACTCGGAACAGGAGCTGCAAGAGATTCTTTTTTCGCTTTACAATCTTGACAAGACGCCTGAAGAGACCATAAGCTGGATATATGTAAATTTACCGAATGCTTATGGAGAAGGAGAAGAGAGGGACTTTCTACGCGCTTTGCATTATCTGAACAGGGCGGATGTGTTTTTAGGGCGAACACGCAGTCGTGATAATTACAAGTTCTGGCGTTATGCTTCCAGTTTGATGGCTTGTGCCGTGTGCTCTACAAGGACGGAGTCACGACGGCGTTACGACCGCTATAAATCGCCCTGGCAACGCGCCCGCCCGCAAGACGGAGAAGAGAGTAAATATGCAGCGGTAAAGGAGGAGATAGCGAAGAAGGTGGGTACGTATTGCAAAGTACCGCTGCAATATGCCAGAGCTGTTGTCATACCACTTTTGAAAATTACGTTTAGAAACGCGAGTAAGGCGGTGGATATGGTGGCAGTGCTGCATCTGGAGGCACAGCAAATAGCGTTCCTGATTAGCGGTACTGAGATAGATACTAAGGAGAGGAACAAAAAGGCGAAGCAGATATACCAGGATGCAGTTGCGATTACCGCACTAAAAAAAGTGACGGATAAGACTGAGGAGCTTAAAGCGGTATCTGTTCCGCCCCAAAACCGAGAGGGTGAGGCTGAAGTAGTGCAAATAAAGCTAAAGGAATCAGAAACTGCGGAAGTAGAGGAGGAGGAAAAGCTAAAAACGCAAAAAACGTTTGATGATTTCTTTTAAGGGCAATTACGAATTGGTAGTTAGTTTAACCCTCTGCACAAACCAGGTCGTGTAAAGGACAATGCCGAATTAACCCCTGTTGTAGCACTGATACACGTCCAGATGGTTGTCTAACATCTCCTTACGCTTAGAAAAGCATAGGCTCTTCCTGACCAGCCTCGAAATGCCGTGCCTCAACGTTAGGTCGTCTCTCTATGTAGATGTCCACGTCATCTACCTCACCGAAAATGATTGTTCTGGTCTTACCAACCACTCTGCCCCCTTCCCTTTCTTTGACGAGTTATCCGTAATTGATCGTCTCCACATCAAAATTCTCCAGGATGGCACTGGTGTACTGAACGTTACCGTCACTGGCGAAAGTAGCCTTCTCATCCTTTGTTGGTATCTTTTCTCGTTTTCTCACCGTTTGGTTAGTCCAACATACCGTATCAAAAAGTCCGCCATTCCCTTGCGTGTCTTGCCAGGTCTCCTACGACATCTGATATCGTATCACGATGGATAT
>JAOZPO010000050.1 GCA_029932715.1 Halobacteria archaeon
CGCTTGCTAAAACGGCTGCTGTCATCAGCACGATAAACAAGAATAAAGTTTCTAATTGTTTCATACTATATAAAAGTTTATTTCATATTATATAAACCACGAAAAATGACCGCCTGTTATACCCTTCAACATCACCGCGCGCGTGATCGCACCAACCACCGCAATAAATAATGAAAGAACCACTTTTATGAAAACCACCCAGGAGCTATATCGCATACAGAATGAAATAGCATCAAAAGCAGTAGTAGAAGATAAACTAAACCCAAAGCTGAACGTAATAGCAGGAGCAGACCAGGCTTTCTTCTACGAGTCCAGAGCAGAAACAGGGACCAAAGAGGAGAAGATAATCTCCGCGGTTGTACTGCTCGAATACCCGTCCCTGAAACTTATCAGTTATTCCCACTCCGTGATGAGCGTAGATTTTCCCTATATACCCGGCCTCCTCTCCTTTAGAGAAGCGCCAGTAATAATAACGGCTTTTCAGGTATTGGAAACCAAACCCGACCTGTTAGTTGTTGATGGCTGTGGTATAAACCATCCACGATTTGCCGGTTTAGCCACTCATGTGGGTGTTACCTTAGACGTGCCAACCATTGGCGTAGCGAAGAACATTCTGTGTGGTAATGGCGAACTACCGGCTGCAGAGGGTGATGCGTCCATAATAAACTATAAAGATAAAGCAATCGCGTATTATTTTAAGAGTAAGAAACGCACTAAACCCATAATCGTGGCACCCGGGCATAAAGTATCGCTTGAAACTTCTTTAATGCTGATAAAAAGTTGCATCCGTAAGCATAAACTACCGGAACCCACGCGCATTGCACACCTCTGTGCGAATAAGCTAAAAAAGAATTATGTAATATAGAATAAACCTAAAACGATTAATTACTTTTTATACTCTAAAAATCAACTCATGATATAAACATGGTAGAAGACATCGGCAGTGTAATAGGAAAAGGGTTCGAGACGTGGAAAGGTAATTTGTGCATTTGCCTGCCTTTTGTTTTTACTGCGATACTAACCCTTTTAGTTGCTCTTATAATCATCGGTGGTGCCATAGTGGCAGCAATTCCTTCCTTGCCCTCTTTGATACCCATGTTATCCAAACCAGATGAATTCACGCCCGAACTCTTTCTACCGCTTATGCCTCAGATCATTCGGAACATTGGCATAATTATCGCTGCGGTCATCATAACTATAATTTCAGCGTTGCTAATAAATGCGTTTTTCACCGCCGGTGCTATTGGCATGGCGAAAGAGGCGACGGAAACGGGTAGAACTGACCTGTCAGACATGAAAGAATACGGAGGCAGTAAATTTGTTAGTTTGCTCTTCGCCGACCTCATTGTTGGTATTATTACTCTTTTAGGTCTCGTGTTCCTGATTCCCGGCATACTGTATGTGCTCCCAAATCTATCTTCTGGAATAATGCCTTCAGCACCTAATAATGTTATGGCATTAGCTATATTTGGATTAGGATTCCTGGGTATGATCCTCTACATGCTAATAATAAGCATAATACTCGCACTATCGCGATATGCAGTTGTTATAGACGATTTAGGCGCGATAGAAGGCGTTAAAACCGGCTTTAACCGTTTCACGCATCATAAAGTTGACGTATTTTTGCTGTGGCTTGTCACACTTGTAATAAGCATAGCTGTTAGCTTTATCCTGGGTGCTATACCACATATCGGGCAGTTTATAAGCATGCTTGTTTCTATTATTGCTATTGAACCTTTAATCGTTATATGGTGGAGCAGATTGTACCTGAGCATGACAAAGCCAGAAAATGACGAATTAATAATCTAAGTATATGCGTATTTTACTTACTGCCCCGATGTGGCATATATTTCATAAGGCATTATTTTCTTGTTTACTTTCTTCTTCCCTTTTAACTTACTTACAAGATCGGCGGCTTTCTCTTTATTCTCCCGCCTCTTCAACCGTTCCATTATGCTCGTCATCTCTCGCCCCTTCCCCGCGTCCCTGTACTCTGCCTCTTCGTCCTTTACATATTCCTCCCCCTCTGCTTCCTCTTCCAAAGCATCCTCTTCTTCCATTCCTTCAAAAGTCATTGCGTACACTTTCTTTCATCCTCCTATCCGGCCCCATTTTTATCTATAAGATTACTAATAGATAACCTTGTTGGGATATAACTCCTTCACTACTGCCAGTATTCTTGACCCTGATCCTCCCGCTTCTGCCATTTCAGCCCCGATCTCTTCCTTGTTCAGCATAAACGGTTCATCCAGCATTACCTTTGCCTCCTTTAATACCAGCGTTGACCAGCTAACACCCTTCACTTCTGACCCATACCTTTTCAGCATCTCGGCGGTGAAAAAATTCCTCGTATCTTCAGGTGCATTATTCAGTGCGTAGTTCACCCTCTCCGTTAATGACCCCCAGTCCACCTCCGGTAGTTCCGCCTCCGCAAACGCAATAGAGTCTTTTGGATTATAAAGGCTGTTATTCTTTTTACCACCCTTTCCTTTACCCGTGTAATTCATCACACTTCCATCCAGTAATGCATATTGGTTGCAGACGCTTATTCCCTCTGAATACGTTTTGGGTTCGTAATTCACAAGTAGCGCTAATTTCGTCACCCAATCTACCCCGTCCACAAAATCCTCTATCCGTCGAGATTCTAATTTCTCTACTACGCTCTTTAACGCTTTTAACCCTACCATGTCCCATTTACCCGCTTCTTCTACACTATCTTCCTGCATATTCTCTATCGCTTCGATATAATACCGTAGAATAGCGACCGCATCCGTCATCTCACCGCTCTTCAACCTTACCTTCCACTCGCATTCCTGCGTATCCACCGATATTCTCTTAAACGCATTCACAGGATCCTCTATGTCGGGTGCATTATCCAGGTAACCCGCTTCAAACGCGCAAATCACCAGTGCCTGTGCAATATCACGCAGGAAAATTGCATATTCGGTACGAAGCGCCTCGTAATGTATATCGTGTAGACGCCAGTATCGCCGTGCCGCATGAGCCTGATCCCTTGTGTTTAATATGCCTCTATCCACAGTAGTAGAGAGAGAAGATTTACGAAGAACGAACATCGCTCTTGGTGAAATAACGAATTTCACACCCTCTTTGCCAATGAACCGTCCGGAGACCACATCTCCTGAGCCGGTAAACAAGATCCTTGTTATAAACCAGGGTATCAACGCTTTCTCTACTCGACTCCAATCCTTGCACGCATCTCTTAAAGTTATTATGTTCCCGTGTGTGGCGTATGTATTGGTCTTTATTGCCTTTTGTTTTCTCTTCAGTACACCCTCCGTAACCCTGACATTCGCAACGTTGTTCTTATGCACAAATACCTCTTTCTTTAACGCCACACTCGCTTCCTTCGATGCCGTAAAGGCGTAAATTTCTGATGCCTTGTCGTATGCCACGGCGTCAAACGGGTTATTGTAAGAAGGAGTTGATATCTCAAGATGCCCCATATCGTTATAAATTCGACTACCGTTATTCCCGTATGAAGAAATTATTCTCGATTCGTGTAGTTCCTGTGATACTTCGGTCGCGAGATCCCAAACTACCGCCCTTGAGAGTGCTCTCCTTTTTAATCCTTGAATCGCAGCATTAACAAGCAAAGAGGGATTTAAATCCGTATTTGCACTCACTGGATATTCCTGCTCTATTCCTCTAATCTTACTCTCTGTGCACCAGTGCATCGACTTATCACCTTATTTTATTATACGTCTTCCACTTCTAATCTCTTCTCCTCCCGCTTTATCTCTTCTATCTTCTTTTCTATACTCTCTTCGTCCCAGCCATCCAGTTCGTCAAATCGGTATGTCTTGTTATTGGAATACAATAAATAGTCCAGATAAGGATTCCTGATTATTCTATTCCTTACTTCACGGCTTATATCCGCCTCCCAACCCCTCACGTCCTCTTCCTCTGCCAGCAGCCGTACCATAACCTGTCGTGTCCTCGTTCCTTGTCTCCGTTCACGTAAAAAAACTACTACCGCACTTGGCATCCGCGCCAGTTCCGGATACCGTTCAAATAGCCGCGAATATTCCTCTCCTGTCGGGCGGCTCATGTCTATCTTTATCTTTGGCTCCTTTGTTATCGTTATTTTATTCCAGCACAGCGCCGCATCATCAAATTCTGCTGCAGCCCTTACTCTTAACTCTGCTCTTGAATTCTTCGGTGGGTATAATAACGCTTCTCCTATCTCACCCTCCGTTAATACCCGCTCTACACCTACCTTATCCGCAACCTGCTCGTATAAGTCATAATCACACAGATTAGTAAACGCAAAAGATGCCGCTATCTTCTTCTCTATACGCTCGTCCATACGGTGCATACCCCTGTAATCAAACTTGCCCCCGGGGCTATAGTTATATTCAAAGTCCGTTATTTCGTCCTCTATCACCTTTAACTTCAGTAACCATTCCAAACGTCGCACTACATAAGGGTCTTCAAGCAAGCCCTGATTGAACTTATCACATACCCTCTTAAACGTATCCAGGACGTATTCGTCCCAGTATGACGTCTCTCGTTCACCAAATAACTCCTCTATCGCCGATAGGTAATAATGATTGATATAATCAATGGCTAATTCCGTCCTCCCATTCATCAACTTTATTCGCCAATCTCCTTCTGTGTTCACAGCAATGTCCTTAAACGTTTGTAGTGGATTCCTGATCTCTTCTACATGCGTAATCTTACCACATTCTATCGCATCTATTACATACGAGGTAAGCGCATTATTAAGCAGTCTTGTAACCTCAGAGCGAACCCCTTCCCCTGAGGTAACATGTACGCGGTATTTGTCCTTTGTAGTCAGCGGTTCGTCACGCGTGGACAGAATCGGCCACTGAGATGGTGATTCCGTGAGTACACGCCGTGAAACCATCGCTTTCGGCGATATTACATACTTTATACCTTCCTTCTCCGCTACAAACCCGCCAGCACCAAAGAATATCTTACGAAGTATCAGAAACGGTATGAGTAAGTACTCATTGCCCACAAATTTCTTACGCTCCACCATGTAGGATTCGTGCGTGCCCCTGCTGTATCTCTTGTCTATCTCTACGTTCGCTTTCCAGCACTGTATGTACGTGCTCTGGCTCCCACTCTTCTTCGATTTCTTACCGTATCTCTCGTTTGCCTTCTCCACACCCAACTGCAGATACAACTCTGTCGCCTTGTCATATTTCAGCACATCAAATGCGTTTCTGCATTCCGGTGTGGCAATCTCTAAGTGGCCACCGGTGCAGATATAAATCCGGGAACCATTCCTCAAAAACCCGTCGTTCCTCCTTCTCAACTTCGCACATATTGCATTCGCACCGTCGAAGAAAGTATAACCCTCAAGTGAATGAATCACTTCATCCACATGATAAAATCTTGCATATCTATACAACCCGGGCGAATCTGAACTTATGCCCACTCTAAACTCGTGCTCTATCCCCTGCCATCTACCCAAATCCAGCTTTTCCATATTATGCAGTTATAAAAAAGAGAAGGACTTAATAGTGCATTCCCGTATCTTCCTCGGGCATTAACTCATACCCCGATGCTATCATCTCTTCCGCTCTTCTCTGCACAAACTTGTCAAAACCCTCTTCCAGATGCTTTTTTGTTACTCCTATATACTCTATGTGCTTATATTGCTTCTGCAATTCATCCATTTTGCTCTCTACATCCAATATCTCTGCCAGCCCCTCATTGTTCCACATCTGCCTCATTGCCTCGTCACTGATTTTACCCTTTTTCAATGTTAGTAGTGTTCGCTCTTCCAGTGCTTTATCCCTTGCATAATTGAATATCTGTGAAATGAACCTACCGGTTACCGTATCTTCTCTCATTATGCGCCCTATCTCTGTTTCCACGTACTTATCCTTATACATATATTCGACAATCGCGTTCGCCAGATATGCCCTCGCCTCTGCTTCCCCGCTTTTTTCCTTTGTCAGGTAATGGTCAATAGGAATCTTCTGGGCATATATAGTGGCAATGGAAAGAGCAGCTTCTTTATCTGCCTTTGGTGCCTCAAGTATCTTGTCAAAGCGAGCCCGGAAAGCGGAATCTATAAGATGCAATCTGTTGGTCGCACCAATAACAGCGAGGTGTGGATGTAGCGCATAAAAACCATCTAAAATGTCCAGTAACTGTCCGGTAACCCTTTCCGGCGCACCTGATGAGCCTGCATACATCCCCCTTTCCTGTGCCAGTGCATCAATCTCGTCAAAGAAAATCACCCCATAGTCGTTCTCACCTTCTTCCAGTTTATCGTTCGCAGTTTTGAAAATCATCCTCACGTTTCGCTCTGATTCCCCTAACCACATGCTGAATAGCTCCCCGGCGCCGATCTTCACGAATTCGCAATTGGGTAATGTGGATGCTAATGCCTTTGCGCACATCGTCTTACCACATCCCGGTGGACCGTATAGCAGTATCCGCCTCGACCGTTCTCCATATTTTGCATAATCATCGGGATTTAGCATCGGTAGAATGATACTGTTTATTAACTCCTGCTTTACCTTCTTCAAGCCGCCGATGTCTTTAAAGCTTATCGCGGGGCTCTTTGTGATCTCATAATGAGAGAATTCCTTCGTCGTATAACACCTTAATATGTCAAAAGTACCGGGTAGAAGTCCCACCTTCATCCCTTCTTTTAGCTTATCTTTCGCTTCGTCTTTCAGCCGTTTATATATCCTGCTACGCCCCTTACCTGTTGATATTTCGCCTACCCAGCCGTCATCATCCTCTCTCAAGTCCTCGATCTCTCCAACCTCTAAGTCCACCATCCGGTCATATACCTTCGTAATGCCAATGGTAAACCCACTGGGGCTGCTCTTATCCGGGATACGTCCGATGAATACAAATTTACCCTCTTTTAATCCCTTTAGCTCTTTATCGCTAAGCGTTCCATAAGGTAACGCCTTCAATGCACCATTTAAATTAACGATAGCACTCTCTGCGGTCTTCTCTACTACGAATCCGCAATCTAACGGCGGAGTCCTTGATTTGGATACAAGCTTTTCCAAATCCGTTTTATACGCTTCCGTCTCCTCGTATTTCCGTACTAACCGCCGGTACTCGCTCTCTAACCGCTCATACTCATATCTTGGAATATAATCCTCCTCTTCCATTCTTACCCCTCTTAAGATATATGTTTTGAGTTTATAAAAAGGAAAGCATCGCGCTTATATTTATATAATTGTACTTAGTATATATAGAAAATATATGAGTACTATAAAGGAAGGAATAAAGAGAAAAGAAGATGAAAGAGGAGAAGAGGAAATTACAGCTCACCGGTGGTTCTACCTTTACCCTCTCTCTGCCTATAAAATGGGTGAGAGAAGCGGGTGTGAAGCAAGGAGATGAACTAACTTTAATTCAACGTGCCGACACTTCGCTTGTTATTACTGCATTGAAGCAGAAGCAGGAACGGATAAAATCTGCAGAATTCGCTCTATCCGCGAAAGAAAGCTTTGAGGGCAACTTTCGGTACCTCATCTCGCATTATCTCGTTGGATATGACACTGTGAAATTATTATCTCCCCATGGGTTCAAGGCAGAGGAAAGGAAGAGGATAAAGGAGGAAGTGAGGAAGAGGCTGATAGGCATGGAGATTGTGGGTGAATCATCGAAGGAGATAGTGCTCAAAAGCTTCTTGAAATACGAGGATTTTACGTTACAGGATGCGATACGGAGTATGTCTAAGATAATAATGTCAATGCATGCAGACGCTATCTCTTCTCTCGATAAGAGCGAGCCAAACCTTGCAGAGGATGTTATAGAGCGAGATAACGAGATAGACAGATTTTATTTACTAATAGTGAGGCAGCTCAAGGCTGCGATGAGCGATCCCGAACTTGCGAAGAAGATAGGCATGAACAGACAGCGGGATAGCCTGGGATATAGGATCATAGTGAAGAGCATGGAGCGGATAGGCGATCATATAGAAAACGTAGCGAGGAAATCTAAGAAAATGACAGCACCGGACAGGATTAAAAGTTTAGATAGCATAAAGGAGATTGGCATCAGTACCAAAGAGCTATTCTCTAAGACACTGACTTCTTTGTCTGATAATGATATAGGAAAGGCGAATGAAGTAATAGAAGATGCGAAATCGGTGACAGCCGGGGTGGAAGCGGCAAATGAGCGAGTCCTGGCAGAGGAGCAAGGCATTACGGGCAGAATATGCATTCTTTCTATATTAGAGAGTTTAGAAAGAATAGCGAAGTATTGCGAGGATATAGCGGAGGTAACGATAAACATGGGAATAACAAAGGAGGGGTAACAGGAGCTTTAGGCGGAACGAACAGGTGTTTACGTGCTATATATAGCTCATCAATTTTACGAACTCATTCGCAGCCTTTTCGAGTCCACCATCGTGGTTCTGTATTATGCTTACGGAAGCACCGCTGAGGCATGAATAAGCCATTGACATCGCACGGTTCATGAACTGATGCTCTTCTATGTCCCTTTTAGATTCGACATCTCGCTCCCTCGTCTTATCTGCGCGTCTTCGCTCAAATATCTCTTCTGCTGTCGCCTCGATCAGCACAAACAGGTCGGGGTTTAATTTACGCAATACGTATTCTGGTAAGCCCGGAAGATAGCCCAAAGGCGTTTTTATCGTGCAATGTGTATCTATTATGATGCTATTGCTTTCCTTCATCTTTGCGATTCTATCACAAGCGAGCATTTGTATCTCCCGCTGCTTTTCTCCTGCTAACTTCCTCATATCGTCACGTTTCTCCACAAACCCCTTTTCCCTTGCCGCTTCAAACATTATGTCGCCATAGTTTCTTGGTGTAAATTCAGATTCAACACCTTCCTTCTTCAACTTCAAACCCGCTTTTATCACTGTTGACGAGCCAGCCCCAGGCATCCCGGTTACGACAATTAGTGTCATGTTTTTTCCCATATAATATAAAAATAAAAATTATATTATAGTGCCTTGTATATTGTAATAAGAGCGAGACCCACAACCAATATCCCGAGACCTATTTCCAGCCAGATAGATTTTGCTTTTAATGAGACAATACTTCCAAGCCTTGCTCCTACCATTGAACCGGTGAGCGCAAAAAGTGCCGGCAACCAGATTATATCTCCCCGGGACCAGAATATTGCTGCAGCGCCTATACATGTGAAAATCGTTACACATAAGGAGGTTGCAATTGCTCTATGGATATCGCACCCAGTGG
>JAOZPO010000051.1 GCA_029932715.1 Halobacteria archaeon
ACTCTCCACCCGTACCATCGGAGTGGTTATAGTAGTATGGGCTGCTTTTGCCTGCTGACGCTTCAACTGCTAACTGATTGAACCCACCTGCGAATGGATATGATGCTTGATTGCCTTGTTCATGGCATAGCATGCATGCGATGGCTGCAGCAGCGTGCGCTTCGGTTCCTGGATTGGAGTTCCCTGCACCATCACCATCAGCAACGCCTGTTCCGTATCTCGTCGTCGCCGTTGTTACCCTGTGGCAGAGGCACGAGTTTGGACCCTTTGTACCATTTAAGGTTGTGTGCACACCATTGCCATTATCGCCAGTAGACATCATCTCATCCTGTATATCCTGGTGACATTTTGTACAGGGGAGCTGATTTCCCGGATCGTTCAGGTTATACCACGTATGCTGCCCGCTGAAGAGTGACACCGTGGAAGGCAGTGCGAAGATACCGACTGCTACGATTGCTACTGCGACCAGAACCAACTTATTACTGTTCATTTTTTATCCTCTTTTCACCTCCTATTTGATTTTTTAACACGTATTATATAAAGGAAAAAGGCATATAAAAGCTTTTCGGTTTTTTCCCGCCGTCTGAGACGAATATATCATTTCAATCACCCAGAGGATGTTTACAACTATTTCTTATTTAGCTTGCACTATATTGATATTTCTGTTTGGAATGATTAGAAAAGAAATGAAAACATCAGATAAATTTTTTCATATTAATGGTTACCATGTATGCCACCCAAAAAAGGTGCCCATCCCCCTCTTCCCCTCTCGCCCCCTTTTACCGCTACCGCGTAAAGTGACGTAGATGAAATTGGTGATTTTTTGCATATTTCTTCGCAATGCCGTGTCTTGCTATCCTTAGCTTGGCTATCGCTGACGTCAATGCCAATATCCATGACGTTATTGCTTTCGTCTTCTATTCCCTTCTTTACGAAGGTGCCACAGAGGCACCGCCGTCCTCTCTGGATTTTTTCCTATTACCCTCGTCAGCATCTCTGTAATGCGCCTTATACGGTAACCATCATGCGTAACGGTATTTAAAACTTGCGATGCTTTCTGTATGTAACAGGTTTAACACAGTATTGCTACCTTTGATGGCACCCATAAAACAAAGGTTTTTATATCCACCTGCGTTCTTCTAAAATTCAACGATGAAAACGGAAGAGGAGATATTCACCGAAATAATTGAAGCTATTCGTGCCATTGGGGACATCGGCGCAACAATAGATGAAATCTCAAATGTGGTGCCCCTCGAACGGCATACCCTGTCCAAACACCTGAATCACTTGCGCGCTGATGGGCGTGTCGCATACAAGCAAATCGGGAGAGCGAAGGTATGGTTCATAAGCAAGACCCCTTTGCAGCATATATCACGGTTAACAGAAGAAGAGATGACCTATTCCGAGAAGATATTCGCCCACATCCTCGCCGATATGCCCGAAGGCGTTTTGATCCTCGACTTCGATTACAATATCCTCTTCGTGAACCGGTATTTAGCTGCCCTCTTCGGCAACTGCATCGGGCAAAAATATCAGCGCACCTTCTTCGGCCCCTCCCGGGACCCCTGCGGACTTGCAGATATCATTGAGGGTACAGTAGAGGAAGTGGAATGCTGCGTGGAAGACAAAGAGGGGCGAATGCTGGAGATCAAAGCGAGGCGGATAGAAAATCCTGACAGCTCCTTCTCTGTTATCGCTATCATTCGCGATATTAGCGAAAAGGTGCTGTATGAGCAACAAATAAAAAACCTCTCTGAACTGCACCGACTTCTTGGTGAGTCAGTTAACCGGTCGTATACCATTGACCAGTTGTGCTCTGCGATACTCACGCACCTGCACGATGTGCTCCTTTTTGACATGGGCGACATACAGATTTACGACCCTGTTAAAGATTCGCTTTCCTCCTATGCTCAGATCGGGTACCCACAGGAGCAGGAAACTCGTGAAGTAGCGGAATATAAAAGAAGCTTAGCTCTGGAAGCAATCAACAACAAAGAAGTCTTCTTGTTCGATATTGCTCAGAAAAGCACGACTGCAACTGAACGTGACCGGCTCGCTTACAACTTAGCCAGGGCTTATCATCTTCAGACCGTATGTGCGATTCCCCTGAAGACGAAAGGGGTGATCCACGGTGCGCTCCTCGTTCTCACCAGGACGGGAAAAGCGTTATCGGAAGAAGATAGCAGGTTACTTGAAGGCTTATCAGAAACAATTGCCGGTGGTATCGCGAAAATAAAAGCGGAAGAAGAGTGGCGACTCCGAGCCAGCGCCATTGACATCTCCACGCAACCCGTCTTTATGATCTCTACCGAGGGTGACCTCACCTGTGCGAATCCCGCATTCTTGAAACTGTGGGGTTACGAGCGAGAGCGGGAGGTTTTAGGACTGCATTACTCTGAATTCTGGAAAGATAAAGTTGAAGATGTCGTGACCGCGGTGCGTGAAACTGGGAGCTGGGAAGGTGAATTGAGTGCGGTGCGAACCGACGGCTCAGAATTCAATGCTCGATTAGCCGCTTCACTCATCATTGGTAAAAAGGGACCGCTTCAAGTGGTTGCCGTTGTCGAGCCTGAAAATGACGACTAAAATCAAATTAAGTTTTGCTTGTGATATTGGAAAATAAATTTTGCTTTATTTACAGGAACAAGCGCTAAAACGTTGAAACCCAAAAGCAAGGATTGTGTAATTCTTTGTCGGTAACAAGAAAAGGTTAAAAGCGAAAAGCTTTTATACTGGCAAATGCTTTGGGTGTATTAATAGTGCTCACTTTGGATAATATTGCCTATGTGAGATAAGGTAAAAATGCCCCTGCATGGTATGAGGGCGTAAAAACGGAGAAGAAGAAAAAGAGCGGCAAAGTGGTGCGCTATACAAGCACCAGTAATAGCAATGATGTTCGTAACCAAAACCGTTATGATTGTGGATGATGAACCGGATGTGCTGCTCTCGGTAGCGCAAATACTGGAAGCCAACCATTACAAAGCAATCAAAGCAAAAGACGGGAATGAGTGCTTAGAGAAATTACAGAGACAAATACCAGATGTGCTGCTCCTGGATATAATGATGCCCGGTTTGGCCACTAAGGAACTGGTGAGCAGGATAGAAAAAGATCGTAGACTGGCGAAGATAAAAATCATATTTCTGACTGCGATTCACCTGCAAGAAGCAGAGGAGGCTGGCTTATTCGCCTCGAAACAGGTAGTTGATTTTATAGAGAAGCCGTTTTCTGTGCGAAGAATGCTCGATACGATTGCAAAAGTGATAAAAGAAAATAAATTATAGACACAGCAGACAAGATGAAAAGAGCAATGTCGTTTAAAATATGCCACTGCCAGCCCAACCAACAAAAAAAGAAAAAAATCCGTGTCTCAAATAGAAGGAAGTTTTACTTTATATTCAATGGATAACAGACACCCCTTTGCTTGCATAGAGCGTGAGAAGATGAAATCTCTTATATTGCTTAGTGCAATATTAGCTTGTGTTATCCTCGATGTTTACGTTACCTTCATCATGGGTAAAGAAATTGTGTACACACATTTCTTCTATATCCCTGTTATCCTGGCAGGGGTATGGTATTATATGAAGGCTGTTTACGTTGCAATATTCCTCGGGGCTTTTCATGTTCTCACGACTTTCATCTTCATGGACTTCAGCTTTAGCCTCATAACTCTTGAAGCTGTGCAAAGAGCGGTTGTTTTTCTTGCTGTGGCTTATCTTGTTGGTTTTGCTAGCGGGGAACACGCTAAATCTCTGTTGCTGGAGGAAAAAAGAAGAGTAGAGGAGATAAGAAAGAGCGAGGAGAAATTGAGAGAAACACGGGATTATTTGAATAATATTATCGAGAGTTCCACAGATACGATTACGGTCGTGGATATGATGGGTATTGTGCGAGATTGGAATAAGGGTGCAGAGGGCGTCATGGGTTATCGCGCGGATGAGGTGGTAGGAACGTCCAACAAAAAATTCTTCGCGAATCCCGAAGAAGCGGACAGGATAATGGAGCTTGTGGAGCGGGAAGGAGAGATTAAAGATTACCGGACAACCGTGGTGAGGCGGGATGGAAGGGGCATTCAGATCACTATGTCGGCAGCAGTGCTCAAAGATAAACAGGGCGTGCCGATTGGTACTGTCCGTGTAAGCAGAGATATAACAAAAGAAGTGGTATTTGAGGAGAGGATAAAAGCAGAGCGGGATAACCTGAATTTAATATTTGAAAGCATGCCTGATGGCGTGTATGTCGTCTCAGAAGACTATAAGGTGGAATTTATGAATAAGGTTTTACGTAATGAGTTTGGAAACCCGGTGGGGCGTATTTGCCATAATGTGTTTCATGATAGGGAGGAACCCTGTCCGCTGTGTAAACATTTGGAGGTGATGAAAGGAAAGACCGTGAGGTGGGAGTGGCACTCTCGCAGTTTGGGTAAAACCTATGACCTCATTGAAACACCTCTAAAGAATATTGATGGAACAATATCGAAATTAACCATCTTTAGAGATGTAACCGACCGAAAGAAGGCGGATGAGGAGATTCGTAAGCTAAACAAGAAACTGGAGTTGAAAGTAATGGATTTAGAGGAGGTGACACGCATGAAAACAGAGTTCCTGTCCTTGACCTCCCATGAATTGCGAACACCTCTTACACCCATAAAAGCGCAATTGGAAATGCTTCATGATGGATATATGGGTATAATGAACGAGAAACAAGAAAATAGCATAGAAGTCATTCTAAGAAACCTAAAGAGGTTAGATACATTGATTAATGACATTCTCGACATTTCACGCATAGAAGCAGGGCGGATCAGGATGTCTTTCGACTACATGTGTCTCAATGATGCGGTTAGGGAAGTAATAAACATGCAGGAGCCGTTTGCTAAAGGTAAAGGCATTACGATAACAGCGAAATTAGCCCAATTGCCACCCATCATTGGAGATGCCGAAAGGTTACGGCAGGTAATAAGCAACTTAGTAAATAATGCAATAAAATTCTCGAAAAAATCCGCGACTGTTGTCGTTCAAACCAGACGAGTGGGTGAAAATGTTATGTTTCGTATAACAGATTATGGTATTGGAATTTCAAAGGATGACAGAGAGAAATTGTTCAAACCCTTCTCTCAAATTGACACTTCTATGGGACGAGAGCATGGAGGATCCGGTCTGGGGTTGGCAATTGCAAAGGGTATTATTCAAGCCTGTAATGGCAAGATATGGGTAGAAAGCGAGTTGGGGAAAGGTTCGACTTTCTTCTTCTCCATTCCAATAACACAGAAAATTACCGAGAAGGATGTATCTTATATTGGGTAAGCAGGATTTATCCCGGATACCCCATTTCACGCTTCATCCGCTCCCACTTCTCATCAGGGATTTTAAACATTCTCTTTTGCGGCAAGTCCATTATCTCTCCTATCTGCAACGCCACCACCATCATGAGAAGGAACAAAGCTACTACAAGCTCGGGTCCTATACCTACCTGCCCGCTCATCAGAACGATATAATTATCTATCGCTGCTATTGCTCCGTTTACAGCGAAAACCGACAGGAACCCGGCTGTCGTCCAGTTCATGCGTTCTCTTTTATAGAGCATAAAAGGCACAGATAGCATCAATGCTGCGGCAAGAACCTTAAAGGCAAGGAATCCTGCTGTTCCCTGCGTGATAAATAGCTCCCTCATCAGTGGGTTGAATTCCGCTCCTATACCATACTTCTCCATCATGAGCACCGCGGTAAACGCATCAAGGAAGCCGAAGGTCAATATTCCTGTTGCGAACAGTGCGGCATGTACATATCTCCAGCATAGCCATGTCTCGTTTCTTTCTCTTTGCATATAAGACCTTATTTCAAAATCAGCATTTAAAACCGCTTATCTGCTATAGAACTATATCACGCATTTTCAATAAATTTAGCTAATATTTGAAACTAAACTACGCTATATATGGTAAAAAAACGGCTCTAAGTCAATTCTCGGGCGTCACCTTTTTATCAATCCACCCGCGTTTATTTATACTTATAATCATACCGCTTTCTTTATTTACAATGCTATTATGATAGTACACGGAGGGTTTGAGGTGTGAGCGAATCTAAAAGAAGGGGCATTGCTTTGCTCTTATTATGTATCTGCCTGGTTTCCACAGTGATAGGATTTATCATCATAGCAAAACGACCTTTTGATACTGGCGGCAGTAGTGGTAAAATAGTATTAATCAACATAGAAGGCACAATCGTGGGTGGTGGAAGCGGATATGGACTATTGGGCTCAGAATCAGGAGCAGATGATATTGCAAAGCAGATAAAACGTGCAGGCGAGGATTCATCGGTAAAAGCAATCCTGCTCAGGATAAATAGCCCGGGAGGAAGCGCAGCAGCATCTCAAGAATTGCACGAAGAGGTAAAGAAGGCGCGAGATAATGGTAAGATAGTGGTGGCTTCAATGAGCGATGTAGCCGCTTCGGGTGGCTATTATGTCGCCTGCGGTGCAGATAAAATAGTTGCGAATCCCGGTACAATGACAGGTAGCATTGGCGTTATCTTTTCACAGTTGCAGTACTCTGAGCTGCTTGAGAGGTACGGGATAAGAGCTAATGTAATTAAAAGTGGCAAATATAAAGACATCGGCTCGCCGCTAAGAAACATGACAGAAGAGGAGCGTCATATCCTTCAGGAAATGATTGATGATATATACCTCCAGTTTGTTCGTGCAGTAGCGGAGGGAAGGCAGATGAACGAGAGCGAGGTCTTAGAGCTTGCCGATGGCAGGATATTCACGGGTAAGCGTGCAAAGGAGCTGGGGTTGGTAGATGATCTGGGTAATTTTCAGGATGCTGTTGACCTCGCAGCGGAAGTGGCAGGGATAGAAGGCAAGCCAAAAGTGGTTGAATATGGCAAGAAATCGCCTTTTGAGTCCTTCTTTGGTCTATTTGCAAGAGAACTTGGTCATGGTATAGCAGAAACGTTTTTAGATACCGGGAAACCACAAGTGGGTCTGATTAGCTAAGCGATTGCAGGTATCCATTTTTTAACCTTTTGCATCTACTATAATATATATCATAACAAGAAATTATGCACTGGTCTTTAGCAATCGCAGAGGACATAGTAAAGCGCAGGGGCGAGAAGAAACAGGTTGTTGCTACTGGTATTACACCGTCCGGCGATATTCACGTGGGCAATCTGCGGGAGATAATAATAGGAGATACTGTACATAGCGCACTTGCAGATAAGGGCGTAGATGCCAGGCTCATCTATGTCGCTGATACTTTTGACCCTCTGCGGAGGAGATACCCTTTCCTTCCTGAAGAGTACAAAACGCAAGTGGGCAAACCGATTTCAGAAATCCCAGACCCTTTTGGATGCCACTCTTCCTATGCTGAGCACTTCCTGCAGCCTTTCCTCGATTCATTAGACAAATTGGGCATAGAATTAGATATATTCAAAGCAGATGAGATGTATAAGTCAGGGCAGTATGTAGACGTAATAAAAGAAGCGATATTGAGAAGGGACGATTTGGCACGGATTTTAACGGACATTTCGGGCAGGCAATTGCCAGAGAAGTGGTCGCCATTCAGCCCACTCTGTGACGCCTGTGGCAGAATAACAGCCGCAATTGTAACTGACTGCGACATGAAGAAGGAGGAAGTATCGTACGAATGTGAATGTGGAAACAGGGGTATTGCTTCGTTCAAAGGTGGTGGTAAATTGGCGTGGCGTGTGGACTGGGCAGCGAGATGGAAAATCCTGGGTGTTACAATCGAGCCGTTTGGCAAGGACCATGCAGCACCCGGTGGGTCTTTCGAGTCCGGGCAGCGGATATCAACGGAAATATACAATTACGAAGCGCCTTATCCCATTCCTTTTGAGCATATACTGTTAAAGACGAAAGAAGGAGAGGGCAGGAAGGCGAAAATAACAGCAATGTCCTCATCCATGGGGACGAACATCCCGGTGCATACAATATTAGAAACAGTGCCACCAGAGATTTTAAGGTACGTCATATCGAGAGTGAAACCAGATAAGCATATAGAATTCAATCCCTCTCTGCCCTTGCTACACCTGATAGATGAATACGAGCGTGAAGTAGGAGGAATAGGGAAAGGCGTGGTGGCGAAGATACCGTTTCGGCATCTCTTAACTCTTGTCCAGATTGCACGAGGGGATCCCGCTAAACTGCTCGAAGTAACCATAAGGAGCGGTTATGAAGTCAGCGAACGAGCAGAGGATTTAGAGGAGCTGCGTAAAAAAGCGAGCTATGCGGAGAACTGGCTGCAGAAGTATGCACCGGCGAGTATTAAGTTCGCATTGCAGGCTGATTTACCGATAGAAGAGCTAAAGAGCCTGTCAGAGGCACAAAAGAAGGTATTGACACTCATGGCACAGGAGCTAAAAGAAGGTACAAACCTGAGTGCTGCTGATTGGCATGATAAGATATATGCACTCGCTTCTGAGACGGATATGGACGTGAAAGAGATATTCAAGGCTATTTATATCGCATTGCTGAAGAAGCCTTCAGGTCCGCGTGCCGGGTGGCTACTCGCATCGCAGAATATTGAATTTCTGAGGAATAGGTTTGAAGCGGCAGGAGGAGAGACAAGAAACTGATGCTATGGCTCATTCTTATTTAGGCACTAAAGAGCAGAGAGCATTGTTTTTAATGCTTCTATCCAGTAGCCCACGAAACCACCGATAAACTCCCCTATCTCTCGCGCTGATATGTCTCCTGGAATGGATGCATTGCCTGAGAGAATAGGGAGTAAAAAGAACAACACAATCACTACCAATACTATTATGGTCACTATCTTCATCTTTTACTGTTTCCTTCCCGCTATATGTATGTTATTTTTCTTTGCTATATAAATATAGTATTTGTATATGTACTGTACGATGAAGATGCATGATACA
>JAOZPO010000052.1 GCA_029932715.1 Halobacteria archaeon
TCAAGTCTATCTGATACTTCAGCCTTAAATTCAGCGAATTCTTTTGTTCTTTTATCAACATCAGTAGAAAGCCTCTCAATGCGTTGGTGAAGTTGTTCAATATCTTCAGAGGTTTTTTGTTTCTCTCTCCATTTAAAAATCCCTTCTATAACTGACTTAATCAATTCCATAAGCTTCTGCAAAAATTTAAACTTCTGTTCTGCCGAGGTGGTGTTTTCGGTTTTGGGTGACACTTGTGGATTTATAGCTTCTTTTGACTCTGCACCATTTTCCTCTTTATGCTCTCCCCCCACACTCCTCTGACCAAAATAGTATCCCACGATTGACGCGAGTATCGCCAGCAGTGCGGATATTATCTCATTAAAACATCTGAATAGAACCAGCATGATGGCAATCAGGACAACAAGGCTGAATGCCAGCAGCGCTCTTACACTACCCTTTGGCATAGCCAGTGGATAATCCTTCCATTTTTCCCTGTCGCGCAACGCAAGAAATACGACAAAAAAGGGAAGCAAACAAACAACTGAGATAACGCCTATTAGTATTAAAAACATAGGGCTCGTTATCTCCGGGATTGGTGGTGCTGCATCCGTAGCTTCTTCCGCACTTGCTATCGCCACGAAGCAAAAAAATATTAGCGGTATTAACGTCAAGAAAGCTATCTTTAAAAAAGCAAAGGAAAGGTGCCTGTTAAAGCACTCTATTTGTAATTCAAACCCATTTCCGCTGACATACCCCACCCCCCGTACGGCATCGCTTGATTCACCTCTTTATCCCTATCTTTGCCATAGAACATAAAATGATTTTCGTTTTTTTAATGTTCCATTTTTGTGATGTTTTTAATAGAACTGAGTCTCAATTCATGATTCCCTCCCTTCAAGAAAAAATCAAAAATGATAGCCACAGAGGACATGGAGGGAAATAACTCGGTGCTTTCGGTGTACTCTGTGGCAAAAAGATATAATTTATATACAATAAAAAACCAGACACTACCCATGTGAAAACACAATCGCTCCCTCAGAAACATCCATCCTAACCGTATCGCCTTCCCCGAACTCACCATTCAAAATCTTCATAGATAACGGGTCTTCAATCAAGCGCTGAATCGTTCGTTTTACCGGTCTTGCACCGTATACCGGATCGAACCCCTTAGTCGCTATCAACTCCTTTACGCTATCGCTGACAGAAATCGAAATCTTACGCTCCGCAAGCCGATTATGCAAATACCGCATTTGTATCTCCACTATCTTCTTTATCACTTCCATATTCAACGGATTGAATATGATGAGTTCGTCAATACGATTCAGGAATTCCGGCCGGAACCGCATCTTCAGCGCTGCCATCACCTTCTTCCGCAGCTCTTCACCTCTATAGTCCTGCATAATCTGGCTCGCAATGTTGGAAGTCATGATAAGCACGCTATTCTTGAAGTTCACTGTTCTTCCATGACCATCAGTAAGACGTCCATCGTCCAATATCTGAAGCAGCAGATTGAAGACGTCATTGTGCGCCTTCTCTATCTCGTCAAATAGTACTACGCTGTACGGCCTCCTGCGAACTGCTTCTGTTAAGTGTCCGCCCTCCTCGTATCCCACGTATCCTGGTGGTGCACCGATAAGCCTTGCAATTGAGTGCCGCTCCATATATTCCGACATATCCACTCGCACCATTGCTCGTTCGTCATCGAACAGGAATTGCGCTATCGCCTTTACAAGTTCTGTCTTTCCCACACCCGTGGGACCCAGGAATATAAAGGAGCCAACAGGGCGGTTCGGATCGCTGAGACCAGATCTAGCCCTTCTAATCGCATTGGAGACCAGACTTATCGCTTCATCCTGCCCAACAACACGCTGTTTCAATTGCTCTTCCATGTGAATTAACTTATCCGTCTCGCCTTCCAGCATCTTCGAGATCGGTACTCCCGACCAGTTCGCAATTACTTCTGCAATGTCCTCTTCATCTACCTCCTCTTTTAGCATCTTCTGATCCTTCTGTACCGCTTGCAGCCGCTCATTCTGCGCATCCAATTCCTTCTGCAGTTCGACCAGTGTGCCATACCGTATCCGTGCCACACGCTCTAAATCGCTACTGCGCTCAGCCCGTTCTGCTTCTAACTTCGCCTCGTCCATCTGCGCCTTAATTTGCCTTATACGCATTATTATCCCCTTCTCGTTCTGCCATCTCACTTTTAACTGGTCGCTTTTCTCCTTCTGCACCGCCAGCTCCTCACGGAGCTTCTGCAATCGTTCCTTCGATGCTTTATCCTTCTCTCGTTTCAATGCCTGCTCCTCAATCTCCAGTTGCATCACCTTCCGGTCAACCTCGTCAATCTCTGTTGGCATACTGTCTATCTCTGTTCTCAACTTGGAAGTCGCTTCGTCAATGACGTCAATGGCTTTGTCAGGCAAGAATCGGTCGGTAATGTATCGGTTGGCGAGTTCAGCCGCAGCGACTAACGCGGAATCGCGTATCCTCACACCGTGATACAGCTCGTACCGCTCCTTTAGTCCACGCAAAATAGATATTGTATCCTCTACTGACGGTTCACGAACCAAAATCGGCTGGAATCTGCGCTCCAGAGCTGCATCCTTCTCGATGTACTTACGGTATTCGTCTATTGTAGTTGCACCCACGCATTTGAGCTCGCCACGAGCAAGTGCAGGCTTTAACAGGTTTGAGGCATCTACCGCGCCTTCTGCTGCGCCTGCACCGACAACCGTATGTAACTCGTCAATAAAGAGTACAATCTGACCTGCCGCTGCCCTTATCTCCTTCAACACTGCTTTGAGCCTGTCTTCAAACTCGCCTCTGAACTTTGTACCTGCGATTAACGATCCCATATCAAGTGCTGCTACTTGTTTATCCTTCAATGTCTCGGGCACGTCACCTTTTAATATCCGCTGTGCCAAACCCTCCACTATCGCGGTCTTACCCACTCCTGCATCGCCTATGAGTACTGGATTGTTCTTCGTCCTTCGCGAAAGAACTTGAATAACCCTGCGGATTTCTTCATTACGCCCTATTACCGGGTCGAGCTTACCTTTACGTGCAAGCTCGGTCAAATCCTGCGTGTAGCGTTCCAGTGCCTGATACTTATCCTCCGGGTTTTGATCCATTACCCGCTGTCCACCACGAATACCTGTTAATGCTCCGTATATCCTGTCCTTTGTCGCACCCAGCTCTTTCATTATCTGTGGTGATCCCGGCTCGTTCTCTTCTGCAATAGCAAGCAATATATGCTCAGTGCTTAAATACTCGTCTTTGATCGCTTGCGCCTCCTGCCATGCCTTCTCCAGCGTCTTATTCAACCGCGGCGTTATGTATATCTGCCCTATTCCACCACCGCCTTGTACTTGCGGCAGTGAACCCAGATGCTCTGTGATACGCGTTTTGAACTGCTCAATATCTATGCCTATCTTCTGTAGTACCGGAACCACTATACCTTCTGGCTGCTCTACCAGCGCTAACAATAAATGTTCCACGTCTATCTGCTGGTGATTGTACTTATCAGCAATATTCTTTGCCTCTTGCAGCGCTTCCTGCGCCTTTAAAGTCAGTTTGTCAAGTCTCATTTGGCTAATAAATATAACTACAAGCCATGACTATAAAAAGTTTCTTTTACGCCCCCAAAGGAATAATATAGTCTCTTCTATATGAATGACAAAAAAGAGATATGGGTAAATACGAAATAGAGGGATTAGAGGATAAAACGAAGAACCTTGATGCTATATTAAACAATTGTAAGCTGTGCCCGCGAGAATGCTGTGTCAACAGAAACAAAGGCGAAACTGGCTATTGCAACTCGACTAAAGATCTGATGGTATCAAGCGTACAGCCGCACTTTGGCGAAGAAGACGTGCTTGTGGGCTACCATGGCTCGGGCACGGTATTTCTCACGAATTGTAACCTTGGCTGTGTGTATTGCCAGAATTACGACATTAGCCATCTGGGACACGGACAGCTAATGACGGAGACGGAACTTGCGCATAGCATGATCACGCTTCAAACGAGGGGTTGCCATAACATTAATTTCGTCACGCCCACGCATTACACACCACAAATCGTGAAATCGCTGATGATAGCAGCAGAAGAAGGTCTTCATATCCCTATCGTTTACAATTGCAGTGGATACGAATCGAGAAGCACCATAGAGCTGCTGGACGGTATCGTGGATATTTACATGCCTGACATGAAATATAGCGATGCGGCAACTGCAAGCCGATACTCCAATGCGCCCGATTACTTCGATCGGTGTAAAGAAGCGGTAAAGGAGATGCACCGTCAGGTGGGTGATTTAAAGCTGGATGGGAGAGGGATAGCAGTCAAAGGCCTGCTGATTCGGCATCTGGTACTTCCTAATGGGTTAGCAGGTTCTGCGTCAGTTTTGAAGTTCATTGCTGCTGAAATATCGAAGGACACGTATGTGAACATCATGGCACAGTATAGACCGATGTACAGGGCATACGAGTATGAGGAGCTGAATAGGGTACTAAAAATGAGTGAATACCGCGAGGTAATAGCTATTGCGAGGAAATATGGGTTGCATAGGGGGTTTGTTTGATGTGATTATAAGCACATCTTATGGATTTTATGCTCTATTCTGCTATCTCAATGCGCAACAAATAAACAAATAAATAATACAAATACGCATATCTCATACATGTAGAACACTAATAGAAATTGACAATTAAATGACTGCTAATAAAGACGAGCTAAAATTCCTGGGAACCGCAGGTGCGAGGTTTGTTATGATTACACAGCTTCGTTCTTCTGCGGGCACTATTCTCTGCATGAGCGGCACGAACGTACTTATAGACCCGGGTCCCGGCACGCTGGTGAAATTCGCATCCAGCAGACCAAAGCTCAATCCCGCTAAGCTCCATGCTATTATTCTGTCCCATAAGCATTTAGACCACTCTAACGATGTAAACGTAATGATAGAAGCGATGACTTCCGGTGGCTTCAAGCACCGGGGGGTGCTTCTCTGTCCGCAAGATGCAATCACGAACGAAGGCGATGCCGTTGTACTCAATTATTCTAAAGGGCTTCTGAAACGAATAGAAGTAATGAAAGAGGGCGGAGTTCATCATATTGGTAAATTAGAGATAAGCACACCGAAACGGCATGTTCATGGTGTTGAAACCTATGGACTGAACATAAAAGTGAGAGGAGAAACCAAGACACGGATTTCTTTTATCGTTGATACGCTCTATTTCGAGGGGTTAGAGCATTATTATGATGGCGATGTGCTCGTGCTGAATGTAGCAATGTATAAAAGGAGGGCAGGCGTGGACCATCTCTGTGTGGACGATGCGAAGAGGATAATAACTGCGAACCGCCCGCAGGTGGCGATACTTACGCATTTCGGCATGACCATGCTTAAGAATAAGCCATGGGTAATAGCACAGCGCATGACCGAGGAAACGGGTGTGCACGTGATAGCGGCGAGAGACGGTATGAAATTCGACTTGCTTTAGTGGCTTTTTAACTACCCTTTTTTATATGTAGTGCAAGGGGGTATATAATAGTATGGCGAAAAAATTAGCGGTGCTGGATGTGAACAAATGCATCGGGTGCATGGAATGCATGTTTGCTTGTTCACGGAGAGTGGGGCGAGTGGGGTTTGACAAATCGGCGATAAAAGTGCGGTCGGCCGGCGGAATAGAAAGAGGGTTTGTAATCGTTGTATGCCGTGCATGTGAGAATCCACCATGTGCGAAAGTATGTCCTACGGAAGCTTTACGTGCGAGGAAAGAAGGAGGAGGAGTGATACTGAATGAGAACAAATGTATCGGGTGTGGCTTTTGCGTGCAAGCTTGCATCTTAGGTGCTATCTTCTGGGATAGCGAGAGGGACAAGCCTGTTGTGTGCAAATACTGCGGTGACTGTGTTGATTACTGTGTGCATGATGTCATTGGATTAGTAGATGTAAAAGGAGAGGTTTAGGTGGAGGATAACAAAATGAAAGTAGAAGATATGAACAATGTCTTATATATTGATTTGACGAAGAAGGGTATTAGAACAGAGAGCAGAAGAGACTTATTTGATAAATATTTGGGAGGCTCTGGTGTAGGAATAAAGCTTTTAGAAGAGGAGTGTCCACCGGGTATAGACCCTTTAGGCGCATCGAATCCGATTATCCTTGCCGTTGGTCCGCTTACTGCTTTGTACCCCTCTGCTTCTAAGACAGTGGCAATGTTCAAATCGCCATTAACTGGCAACCTGGGGGAAAGCCACTGCGGTGGTAGAAGCGCGATGGCGATTAAACTCGCGGGCTACGGAGCGATAGTAATTACAGGTTCAAGTGATCTCCCGCTGTATTTAGCGATAGAAGGTGACGAGGTAAAATTTAGGGATGCTTCTTCTGTATGGAACATGGATGCAGTAACAGTAGGTAGAGTTTTAAGAGAAGTGGAGCCGGGCGCAGGCGTAAGGACAATTATACGCACTGGCACTGCGGGACCGAAAATGGTTAGATATGCCTGTGCGGTAAGCGAAACATATCGCCATTTTGGACGACTTGGTTTAGGTGCGGTAATGGGCTCGAAGAAGCTGAAAGCATTAGTTATTACCGCAGATAAGAGCGTGGAAATAGCGAAGCAAAAGCGAAAGGAATACAAGCGCGCTTACGATGTGATACAGAACATTGTGGTTAAAACAGACGCAATGGAGAAATATCACGATTTGGGAACACCGGGTAAGATTTACAACTTGAATAAACTCGGAGGTATGGCATGTAAGAATTTAGAATCCGCGCGTGCACCGGAGGAGATAGCGCGTGAATTTTCCGGTGAGCAAATTGCAGAGAGGTATCTCTCGAGGCGAATTTCTTGTGCTCACTGCCCTGTGGGCTGTGTTCATTTGGCAGCACTGAGAGAGCTCTACGAGCCAGGTTATTATTTCAAGACCGTAACCGTTCCTTATGACAACGAGACGATTTATTCCCTTGGTTTCATGCTTGGGATGCAGAAGGCCGAGGATTATCTGTTATTGAATGATAGGGTTGATTTCGTTGGCATGGATGCGATAAGCACTGGTGTGATCTTAGCATGGGCGACGGAAGCGTACGCAAAGGGATTAATAACGAAGCAGCATACTGACGGTCTTGAATTCAACTGGGGCGACGTTCAGGTCTATTTAGAAGCGATAAACAAGATCGTGGAGATGCCAAATGAATTCTATCAAAATCTGGCTAAGGGCGTCGAGCATGCGTCAAGCGTCTATGGCGGACAGGACTATGCACTCGCATTTGGTGGTAACGAGATGCCAGAGTACCACACAGGGCTCGCATGCTACATGAATAATCTCACAGGTGCGAGGCACAGCCATCTCGATTCCGCGGGATACGACCTCGACCAGAAGTTGATGGGTAAAGACTTTACCATAGAAGGGGTGGTGAGCGCGTTATTGAAGGAGGAGCAATGGCGTCAGATACCGTCCAGCCTCGTTGTTTGCTTCTTTGCACGTAAAGTATTCACACCGGAGATAGTAATACAGGCTTTGGATGCGATAGGGCTGGAAGGCTGGACTACGGAGAAGCTGGAAGACCTTGGACGTGAGATTCACCGTGCTAAAATGAACTTCAAGTTTAGGGAAGGGTATGACCTCGCGAAACTGCGAATACCGAAGCGTATATTCGAAGTGCCGACACCACATGGTTATTTAAAAGAGGCAGACCTGAGGAAAGCGATAGACATATACGGAGAGATGATAGGGGTGTGAAAAAGGAATTCAAGACGCTATTGCAGGAATTGCGAAATATACATAGCGATTTCAAAGTTATTGCCATAGATGCGATAGAAGTGGCAGAGTGGGTGCTGTGGAAATGTGAATATGGCTGTAAAGCATACGGGAAACATCTGACCTGCCCACCGTACACGCCGGGACCGGAAGAGACGAGAAAGCTACTGAGCAGTTATGAAAAAGCGGTAATCACAAGATTTGATGATGTGCAGCCGAACGATAAAGTGCCACCGGCGCATATCCATCATTTCCTCTGGGATGCAATATTCAAGATGCACGATACCATGTTTGAATTAGAGCGGTATACGTTTCTCTCGGGATATTACAAAGCGTTTGCAATGACTGCGCTGCCTTGTACTTACTGCCAGGACTGTCTGCCGGAAAGGGAAGGGTTTGATTTGGACTACGCATCTAAGAGATTTTGTCAACACCAGGATAAAGTGCGACCGTCAATGGAGGCGTGCGGAATAGACGTATACAAGACCGTGCGGAGTGTGGGCTATGAGGTAGATGTGCGCACGTCACCCTACGACAGGCTAACCTTCTTCGGGCTTCTATTGATAGAGTGAACGTTCTAGCCGATATAAACGAGAGTGACGTTAAAAATCAACGTCTTACCTGCGAGTTCATGATTGAAATCAACCACAACTTCCGTATCTGTTACGTTTGTTATAGTGCCTATCTGTCCCTGACCCGTTCTAATCTTCGTTCCAACCTCGGGTGTAATACCTGCACTTCTCAGTTCCTCTATCGGATGGCTGGTTAGCAGGTCATCACGGTAGTTACCGTATGCTTTTTCGGGCGGTATAGTTAAAGTCTTCTCTTCGCCTACCACCATGCCTACTACACCCTTATCAAATCCCGGGATCATCTCTCCTCTACCGACAGTAAATCCCAGCGGCTGGTAATCGCGATTCGAGTTGTACATTCCTGCTTCAGTTGCTACATCCTTTATAGACGTATCAAAAACCGTACCGTCTTCCAGCCGCCCTATGTAGTCCACCTGAACATGATCGCCTGCTTTTACTGTCGTTCTATTCATGCTTTCTGGCTCCTCAGTGCTCACGCATCCGCTTGCTAAAACGGCTGCTGTCATCAGCACGATAAACAAGAATAAAGTTTCTAA
>JAOZPO010000053.1 GCA_029932715.1 Halobacteria archaeon
TAATACCGGGATAGTGTGCGTCACCGATACAACTGTGGAACAAATAGATTTTATTCTCTGGAATCCTTTTCTTTACTTCCTCGATTTCTCCTTCTTTTTTGAATCTTTTATACTCGGTTCTATCTACAATTTCCCTTATCTCATCGAGCGAATTTTGAGGTATTGCTCGATACAGCCCTTCGAGTCCAAGCTCCGATCGCGTCTTCTTCATATTATTATGTATCCTTTCCCATGAAGAGCCCCATTCGGGAAACTTATCCGGAGAATGAGTATCAAGTGTCACACATAAACCTCTTTCGTAAAGCGAATTGCAATGCAGCTCTTCCCGACATTTTAACCTCTCACTCTCGTTTTCCCTTAAAACCTTAACTATGTCCGCTACACAATTACCCTTTCTGCATGCGTATTCACAGGCATGACAAGAAAAGCACTTTTCTAAGGGATAATCCTCTATGTCTCGCCCGGTGATAAGACATTCTACTAATCTTCTCGGATTATATCTCTTATCTATTGAAGCAGCAGTGCATATCGAACTGCACGCACCGCATTGAACGCAGGAATAGAAATTAGAGACACGAGGGTCCGTAAGTAGCCAGCGTATCTTGATTTTCCGCTGCTCTTCTTCCCGCACCCCTTTTTCCAGATGCGCGCCTGGAGGGTAATCTAAAAGAGCATGTTTTATCCCTTGTGATTTTATCTTCCCCTCTGTCTTCTCATCCTCAATATCTATACTATCAAACATTTTTTTTGTCTATCTCTTTCCATAAACGCTTACATATCTATTGATGTATGAGAACCTATAGCAAAGAGCGTTTGTGATTATACTATCAAGCAAGAAGGAACGAACCGACAAATGTATAGAATAACCGGCGTTTTTAACAGCGAAAAAGCGGTAGAACTCGTAATCAAGAGTTTAGAAGTGCTGCAGACTAATGAACAGTCTTACTTTTGGATTTGCACCGAGTACGGGAATTGGCATTCAGAAGACCTGCAAGAATTAAGCACGTTTGTGTGCAAAAGTAGAAATTGCATCGCATACTGCTGCTCCGGTAAATTAACTCTCTTAAGAAGAGGCGTAGAAAGCAAATTTGTTGCTGATGCGGAAATGTACAACCATATCGCGGGCGAAACCAGCTATGATGTGCTATTGCAAATAGCAGAAACCGCTCTTTGCCGAGAAGAGGAGTTTGCTAACCGAACATCATCGCCGCGTCTTTCCGGCTTGAATATGTTTGATGGTGTCTATGCCTTTGCGTATTGGACTGCTGATGAATTGTATATAGCACGGGATACAATAGGTGTGAAGCCCGTTTGCTTCGCTCATGCCGATGGCTTTGCTTTTGCTTCTGAAAAGAAAGCATTAGAAGCTATGGGGTTTCCGCATGCAATTGCGCTTGACCCCCGGGTGCTATTGGACTACAACATAACTGAAGACCGGTTGAGATTCGCTAAACGAGAATTCTATTCCGTTATGCCTGAGCAGAGAGAAAGCGTTACCAAAGAAATATTTCAGTACATAAACAAGAAAGAGGAGTTGTTGCACTTACTGCGAGCAAGCATTTCGCGCCGGATACCACAAGCGGCTAAGTTTGGCGTGCTATTTTCTGGTGGTTTGGATTCCACGCTTATCGCTTATCTCTGCAAGGAATCAGGTGCTGATTTCGTTTGTTATACGGTAGCAGTAGAAGAGCCGGGACTGAAGCAGGCGGAGGATTTGTGCTATGCGAAACGCGTTGCTGCGGACCTTGACTTGAAGTTGAAGCTAAAAACTGTTCGGCTTGAGGATGTGGCTAAATATCTAAAAATAGTCGTTCCCCTTGTTGAGGACACAGATGTAGTCAAAGTGGGTGTTGCATTGCCCATGTACATTGCGTGTGAAGCGGCGAAAGAGGAAGGCATCAGGACTGTATTTTCAGGTTTAGGAGCAGAGGAGCTATTTGCAGGATACGCGAGACATAAACGAGTGGCTATGGACGATTTGAACAGAGAATGTCTGTCGGGCATATTGAAGATATACGAGCGGGATACGTACAGAGATGAACTGACAGCGAACTCGCAGGGCATTTCTTTACGACTGCCATTTCTGGATCCCTGTCTTGTAGAGTACGCAATGGAGCTACCGGCATCGTATAAATTGAATGATGGTATGGATAAATGTATTTTACGCGCTATTGCGAAAGACCTGGGACTGGAAGAGGTAGCAATCCGAAAGAAACGTGCGGCACAGTATGGCTCCAATGTAATCAAAGCGATAGAAAAACTCGCGAAGCTGAATGGGTATCGGTACAAGAGAGACTACCTCCGGTCTTTTTTACCAGCACGGAATATAAAATTATGCTGCCTCTTCAGTTCCGGTAAGGACAGTACTTACGCACTATGGCTCATGAAAAAGGCAGGATATCCCGTGGAATGTTTAATCACACTGAAAAGCAGGAATCCTGCATCTTATATGTTCCATACTCCTGCCGTAGAGCTTGTAGCACAGCAAGCCGAAGCGATTGGCTTGCCTATCCTTATGAAAGAGACGGCAGGCGAGAAAGAGAGTGAATTGGATGACTTGCGTGCTGCTTTACAGGATGCAAAGGCGAAATACGGTATAGAAGGCGTTATAACGGGTGCGTTATGGAGTAATTACCAGAAAGAACGGATAGAACGGATAGCATCAGAAGAGAGCCTGAAGGTATTTTCGCCTTTGTGGCATATCAATCAGGAGACGGAGATGCGGCTTGTGGTATCCAATTTCGTGGTGATCTTCTCAGGCGTCAGTGCGTATGGTCTTGATAAGAGCTGGCTGGGTAGGAGGATAACACTAGCTGATGTTGACCGGTTGGTGCAATTGGATAAAAAAGTTAAGATGAACATAGCAGGCGAAGGCGGTGAATTTGAGTCCCTTGTGCTGGATGGACCGATGTTCAATAAGCGGCTGGCTATATTAGAGAGTGACATAATGGAGGAGGATGAGAATACCGCGAGGCTGGTAGTGAAAAAGACGAGGTTGGAGCAGAAAATTTAGACATATTTCAGATGGTATTTATGTTATCACACTTAAATAAGATACATCCTCGAAAGTTAGGGTATTACAGCAAAAGAGAGGTGAAAAGAAGAATATGAAAAGAGGAAGGAAACGACTGGCATTGATAAACTTTAGCAGCAGCAATAATGGTGCTTTTGTCGTTGGTAATCACAGGTATGGCAGAAGAGGGCAATCAGACACCAAGTAACGAGACGCCTGAGATTAATGACTTGCCTACGCCACCACTGCCACAAATGCCAACTTATACACCCGCACCCGCAGAAACACCTCTGACTATTACACCTGCGCCAACGATTGCACCAACACCAGCGCCAAAAGAAGAGAAATTCAGGGTAGGACCAAGTATTGACCTAAAACCTATTGAGCGTGTCATTGATAAAGACCGGGATGGACTTGTAGAGCTGTACATGAATAATTCAATGGTCAACGATGTGGCATTGACAGTCGAAGCGGAAATTAAGGTGCCAGCAGGGATACACGTCTATGGGACGGGATTTGGAACCGGGACGGCAGGGGTTATGCACGGAATATTCACAGTAGAACCAGGGATGTCCAAAGGAGTTCAGGTTCGTATAAAAGCGGATGAATCCGCAAGAATTGGTGAAAACACAATTGTGTTCAGTGGAATTTACTATCCGGGAGATAACAAAGACCTCTACAACATAATGTCTTTAACATATCCAGTAATGGTTGATGAGCCATCTAAGGATGTCACAACACGCCGAAGATGTTTGGAGAGGTGGAGAATAAAAAGAAAGGATACCTAATTAAATAATCCAGGACATCACATGGAATCCATCGAGTCCCAAGACAGGAGATACGGTCACGGTAACATACAAGAATCAGGGCACGCTGAGTGCTGGTAGAATGTACCAGTCCACCTATGAAATAGAGCCGGGAGAGGGCATGAAAATCATCACAGTTGAATTTAATAGGAAATGAGTTAGGGACACACAAAATCGAGGCTGAAGTACATTACACCGTTCCAGATGGAGAAGTAAAAACACAGCATGAGATGCTGACATTAACTGTAATTGATAAAAGAGCATAAACGTTCATCTGCGTCCCATAATACTTATCCAGTACACCGCGAGACTCCAATTCGTATTCCAACCAATCGAGAGCGACCGGTTTTAAATCGCTAACTGCATGAAATTTTCGGAAGCCTTTTGAGCTGAATTCTGCCACAATAACCTTCTCGCTTGCTACACGACATGCCTCTTGAATGCACTGCCTTCTTTTCCCTATCTCTATGTGATGCAAAGCGCCATAACTGATTACAACATCAAAGCAGTCGTCGGGATACGAGAGAGAAGTTGCATCCACTCTCTCAAATGTGATTCTATCCGTTACTCCTTCCCGCTCTGCATCTCTCTTTACATCACTAAAAGCATCTTCTGAGATGTCTATATTGGTAACGGTACAGTTGAAATCCCGCGCTGCAATAATTGCAAGCGGGCCAGCACCGATGTCAAGCACAATCTTATTCCTTATTTCCCACCGCTTCAAAATCTCCGCTCTTTCTATCAGACCTTCTGAATCCTCTTTCAGTCTCTCGTCTTTCATTTTTAGCCATCTTGATGCTATTACGCCGAAATCATGTATGTATCTTGCAAAAGTTCTTTCATGTTCCTTTTTATTTATGATTTGCATCCGGATGACTATAAACTACCCCTTCCTGATAACAACAACTTCTCTTTCATGCTCTACATCAAATTCAGCACCCAAAAACTGCTTCGTCACGTACATGTTTGTCTCGATATGTTTCGTTAGTTCTCTTACCTTCAACTCGGATTTATCATTGGCAAGTGCAATATACGGGATGAGGTGGTCGGCAAGGTGGACGTCAATACTCGACTCAGATTCCAGCTCTTTCACTATCTCTTTTGCCGCTTCTTCACCCACGAGTTCTGCTCTTCGCCCTCGTATGCCCACTGCACTACCACTCTTGTATCCTTGCCAAAGCGTAATACCACTACCCATTATCCCCTTGCCATAATACCCACTCTCTATTTTTATCTCGCTATTATAACCTGTTTCATGCAAGATTCTTTCCGCTGCTTTTGCTTGCCTTTGTGCTACATGCGTGGGAAGGCCATAGGAATGAGAAATCCCTTTTACCGTTCCCTGGTTCCCGGTAAAAGCGAACCCGCCAAGGTGATACAGAGGTGCTATTCTTGTCTCTACTATTCCACCGCCCTTTGGGTAGTAACCTCTTCTTCTCACTTTGGAATACACTTCACAGCCCATCTCGCGAATGGCGTTGAGAAATACATGCGTATAAAAATCTACTGGCGGGGACCATCTCACATCTGTCCCTCCTATTACCTTTACATTCGTATCGTTATTAGCAAAAAGTGCAACGGGAATGAGACACTGCAATAGCAGAGTTATGCTGCCCGCGGTGCCTATATCTATCTCTCCGTTGAATCCTTCTAACTTCGCAGGTAGGAATTTTAAACGTGAGGAGCGCAACTCCAGTCCCGCTATCTCACCACCCGATAAATTCGCTACCGCTTTCACCGCATGCAAATGCTGCACCCCAAGCCCGGGTTTTGGCCTGTTCGCTCTTATATTTCTAATCTCCACTGCTTCGCCCGTCACCGCAGCGAGTGCTACTGCAGTCCTTATTATCTGCCCGCCACCTTCACCCAATGAACCGTCTATTTCTATCATTTATCGCTTTTCAAGCCGGTTACTCACTGATTTTCAAAAATCGTATGTATTACTTACTTACTTAGTTGTCACTTCGCAACCGTCCTTCTTTATGATCAGTGTATGTTCTGCTTGCGAGACAAAACCCTTCTCTTCTTCCCGTAGCACCGGATAATCCCTTACTATACCCGCGTTTTCCAAAGCTCTGAGTGCCAGGTCAAGCCTCTCATGCGGCAGCCACCGCTTGGCGAACGGTAGCCCCTGATAGGTCTTTATCTTATCTAATAGTGCCTTTGCCTCTCTCATCCTTACCGGCTTCGACTTCAACAGACTGAATATCTCAGCATTGCCACTCTCTACCACTTTACCACCGCCGTCAGTTGCAAAAGGTTCTATCGCAATTACATCGTTCTCTCTCAATATCACCCCATGCTCATACTTCACATTGGGTATGCTGGGCGGAGCATGTGAATTGTATCTACCGAGTCCATGCCCCGTGAGATTAACCACAGGCTTATACCCCTGCTCTCTTATGGTATTCTCAATCACTTCTCCTATTTCTATTGTGCTCACGCCATCACGTACTATCTTTATCGCTTCATTCAACGCCGCTTCTGATGCCTTTACGAGTGCTTCATGATCACCGCTTAGATCCACTGTCACAGCGCTATCGCCTATATAACCGTCTATATGAACGCCAATATCTAATTTCACAAGGTCGCCCTTGCCAAATACCGCTTTGTCCTCTACCAAAGGAGTGGCATGTGCCGCTTCCTCGTTCCGCGATAGGTTGCATGGGAATGCAGGTTCCCCGCCCTTATCCCTTATGCCACTCTCAACGAATTCCGCAACTTCTAACAATGGACTTCCCTCTTTTATTAGTCCTGCTGCTTCTGCTCTTACCTCTGCCAGAATCCTCCCGGCACTTCTATATTTCTCTAATATAAGTTCTATTTCTTCGCCCATTTTGGTGGTACCCCTAATAAATATCTTTTTTGTTTCTTATCCTATATCTTATTTTTACCTGCCCAGTCTTGTGTAATCTCACTTCTTACTTTCAGTTTATCTGACCCCGGGATAGAAAAGCTTAAATACTCTCTATGTATCTCCATATTGAGTAAGTGATATGTCTATGCAAAAGGGAAGCGAAGGGGAAGAGGCGAAGGGAAACGTACCAAAGTATTGGCCCATTTTATATGTATTGTACCGTAAGAAGCGGATTTGTAATAGCTTTGACATTCAGAAGGACCTGTATCTCGCGAAGATGGCTGGTAACGCACCGATTGAATATGCATTTGTTGATGACTACTGCGGACGACCCTGCTGTACAAGCATAAAACAGGATGCTATCTCACTTGCAGATCAGGGATATGTCAATGTATCATTTGAAAACGAATGGATATTCGAGATTACAGAAGAAGGAGTGAAGAAGGTAGAGGATTTTATTGATAAACTACCGGTAGAGGTACGAAAATCATTTGATTATATTCTGGAAGAATATGGCTCTCTCCCAATGGTAAAATTGCGGGATTATTTGTATGGCTGGCATAGCAGACTGGTAGCACCGGAAGAGCACGAGCAACTGAAAAGACAGCTACTTGACGAGACCGAATTGTTGTTGAGCGAGTTCTCATGTGCTGAATCAAACGGGAATTCACTCTTTTTACGCGGGTCAATAGATTATTGCATGCTAATTTTAAAGAGGGAGAATTTGGACGACACTACTCAAAAGGACAACTTATTAACCTTTGTTGATGGCTATATCAGGAAGATTCTACTATTAAAAGAGATTACACGTGGGAATACGGAGATACTGAGGCATATCTGCTTAAACGATTTTAAAGAAGATTTTGAACTTATCCAGGAGGCATCTATGGTATATGATGTTTTACCTGCATTGTACGAAGAAGATGTGGATTTGGCTGTGTTTGTTGAGGATTGATAAATGAGTGCGGGTGCAAGCAAAAAGGTCATATATGATGCCAATGTGATAATCTATTATTGCTTCTTGCACGAAGAGCGAATTAAAGGTAAGACAGTAACTATCAGGGCTATAGAATCAACAAACAAGATTCAACGTCTTACCGAACAGTTTCTAATAAAAGGCGTTGAAATCGAAACGATCTCCTGTGTGATAGATGAAATCTTTGACAAGGGCATAGCTAAAATAGTTGATGAATACTGTGATGACCCACGCACAAAGGACTTGATCGGCATACCCGCACGAGTGCAAATTACAAATAGAATCAGATTACGATTGGCACGGAAGACGGAGGGTAAAATTTTGCGGCTACAACATAAGCCATGGTTTACCGTAGTTGACTATCATGCGAAAGAAGAAGAGGTAGAGGCGGTGAAGAGTTTTTATGAGTCGCTTAGAGGAACGCCGAAGATGATAGAGCACATGAGAAGGAAGGGGACAAGGGAAGCGTATCCCTCGAATGTTGATATCGCATTGTTGATGTATTCAAAGGAAAGCGGAGCTCCGATAGTAACAAAGGACAGCGATTTTACTTACTTTAAGCATGAATTAGAACAGAGGGGTTTATGTCATGGGATATTGATAGATCCGTAGTAGGTAGTTGCAATTTTTTTAAATCGCTTTGGTGAATGGTGAAATAGAAGACGACCTGACTTATTTATTCAGGCTAATCGCTATTTTTATGGCTAAATTTTTGTATCCCTAAGTTTTATCTGTTATGTCATGATGGCGCTTTCTAAGAGAGTAGGGGTGAGCAGAAGGGGAAAGCGAGAGAGGAAAATAAAAAATCATGAAGTGATGTGGCAAAAAAAGCGAAAAATATACGAAAAGGAATATTCCTTATAGAGGCTGTCCCACAAAAATCACAGTCATAACGGCAAAAAATACACCCACAACTAACAAGCAACCAAAGACCCAAAGTACGGTGAACTACTTGAGAATTTTAACTAATA
>JAOZPO010000054.1 GCA_029932715.1 Halobacteria archaeon
ACTGATAGGGTTTGAGAGCGCGATAAAGAAGGCAAAAGAGAAGGTGAGTTTTACACGTAAAATCGAAGTGGAAGTAGAAAGCATAGACGATGCGCTCAGAGCTGCGGAATTGGATGTGGACATAATCATGCTTGATAACGTCTCGGCGCACGATGTGAAAGACTGTGTACGGCTCCTGACCGAGAAGGGCTTTCGTGATGATCTGATTTTAGAGGCATCAGGAGGCATAAATCTGGATAATATAAAGGAGTTCGCATCTACTGGCGTTGATGTAGTCTCAAGTGGCATGCTTACACATTCTGCTACGTGCCTGGACTTCTCTTTGAATATTGTGGAATAGCGGATCCTTTCGTGAACCAACCGTCATAAGATATTAAAATTCCCGTACTTGTTTCAGCTATGCAAATGCAAATTCCAATTTAGCAAATGCCGTATAACCGGACTGCTGATATAAAGTGCAGATAACGCAACAATGACTGCTGTGGGATAAACGAACAACTGCAAAGAGGTGGCATAGAGCAGGAACAACGAAGAGAAACCGATACCAACTGCTATTACTACCAAATTATCCCTTAATTTTATATACCGTATACCGCTGGTCATTAAAAGGCATAAAACAGCCATTAAAATAATCAGGACATACGGATAGCCAGGCAAATCCAGTTCGAGTGCAAGAAGCAAAAAAGAAGCTAAGAAAATCGCACTGCCCGTAATTGGTAGTCCTTCAAAGTCTCGTTGTAGCGAACTTTTCGCATCGAACCTCGCAAGTCGTAACATACCGCATACCACATACGCACCACAGAACGCCGATATAAGTTCAACATGCGTGTGTGCAAGGCACAAAACGTTTTTATAAAGTGCAAAGGCGACAATTGCAGGTGCGACACCAAAGGAGATCAAATCGGCAAGAGAATCGAGATATTTGCCTATGAGCGAAGACTCTATGGTTCTCGCAGCTAAGCCATCTAAACCGTCAATAACCGCCGCTACCAGGATGAACACGAGTGCAGTCTTTATCGCCTTTTCGCTTTCGTCCGTAAGTACAAATAGTATGGCAGAGAAGCCAAAAAGGGCATTACAGACAGAGAGCAAATCCGGCAGTTTTATCTGCTTTAACATACTGCCTGTATGTAAATTGCTACGCCGACTGTGTATCGCCATAATCTCTTGACCTTTTCTAATCTTTAGAACTCTTACCCAGATAAATAAATCTATCTATCCTCCTGCTGTAATCGCTCCATACTCCCTCTTTCCCTTTTGCTTCCTCCTGCTTCTGTAGATGCAGGAATTCGTTTAGCTGGGCATCAAGCAGATCGGCATAGCATAATGCCTGTGCCTCCACAAACAAAGGCTTCACTGGCGAACCCCAATCTCCGAAATTATGATGACTCAGGATGAGATGTAGCAATCTAAGCCTGAGCTCGCGTGGAAACCCAGCAATCGTATCTATTTTAGCCCCTACCATCCGATAGCCCAGAATAATATGCTCCATAAGACCTCCTTCTTCGGTCACCTCTATCTGGAACGTATAGTCATACACAGCCGTCTTTCCTATGTCGTGTAGGATGGCACCAGAAAGCAGCAAATCACGGTCAAGTTCGGGATACAGCCGTGCAATGATTCTGCATAACGTCACAACCGAGTGTGTATGCTCCAGCAAACCTCCAATGTAGTTATGATGATGAATCTTAGCGGCTGGCGCATTTTTAAATGCTTTTACGAACTCGAAGTCGTGTAGGAAAGAAAATATCAGTTGCTTAAGATGCTCATTCCTCATGCTCTTTGCTGTTTTTTCTAAATTGTCGAGCATAGTGTTAACATCTCTTGCTGTGGTGGGCAGGAATTCAGCAATGTTATGCTGGGTGCTTATTTCAACACCATCTGGTTCGAAGATAAGCTGTAAACGCCCTTTAAATGAATTCACCATGCCTTTTATATGCACAATGTCACCAGGCGCAAACGAAGCAGCCACTTCTTTTGCTTTATCCCAGCATTTCGCCCATATACTGCCTGTACTGTCTCCTAATTTCACTTGCAAATAGTAGCCCTCTTTCCTGGTGAATCCTCTTAATTCCTTCTCCTGCACGAGGAAGGTAGAATCAACAGTGCCACCTGCCCTCAAATCCTGCACCTTTTCCCTTTCTCTCATTATTCTTTCGCTCCATCACTAAAATATATGAAGATAGGAAGCTATGAACTCATAATTCCTTCTGACATTGCTTTTACCGTTTATGAAGGCTCCATGCCCTGGCAGTAAAAGTTCCACATCCAGTGCCGAAATCATAGTGATAGACCTCACCAGCTCTTTACCATCGCCAAAAGGTAAGTCATCCCTTCCGATATTTTTCTCAAATACCAGATCGCCGCATATTAAAATCTTTCCCGCCTCGGCGTAAAGGCATATACTATCAGGAGAATGTCCTGGTGTATGCAATATCTTCAATTCTCTATTTCCGAGACTCAGCACATCATCAAATACAATATCAGCCTCGAATTCCCTCGCTTTGTCCATACCCAGGAACCTTGAAGCCTCTTCTATCATAACCTTGAGATATTGCAACTGCGATGAATGCAATGCCACTTTTGCGCCTGAAACATCTTTGAACGCAGCCGTCGCATCACAGTGGTCAGGATGAAGATGCGTAATCAGTATAGAATCAATAGTTTGCGGGTTAATACCGTCCACTTGCATCTCGTTAAGCAGTAGCCCGATATACTTTTCCCGTCCCGGATCTATGAGAACACTAATATCATCCTTTATCACGTACGTGTTCGAATCGAGCAAGCCGCTCTCCTTATACCAGTACAAGCCTTCTTGAAGTTTCATGTTTGTGCGGTACATAAAGTATAAAATTCCCTTTGGTAAAGCTTTCTCTTTGAAAGAAAGAAACGTTTTTTAACGTTAACAAATAGATATTGTTAGCATTCCTATCCATATAAGCGTGAACAGAGAGCGCAATGTTCAAGGCGAAAAGATGAGCGAAAGCAATGGTAAAGCGATATTGGTAATATGCGACGGTCTCGGGGACCGTCCTACGTTCGAGGGGCGAACACCGTTGCAAGCTGCTGATACGCCCAATCTGGATGCGATAAGTGAAATGGGCATAAATGGACTGGTAGATGTAATAGCCCCGGGAATAGTTCCGGGAAGCGATACCGCTCATCTTGCGCTCTTCGGGTACGATCCTTACGAGTTTTATCCTGGTAGAGGCGTGTTTGAAGCGCTCGGTGCCGATATGGAGCTAAACAGGGGTGACGTTGCGTTCAGAGCGAATTTCGCTACCGTGAATGATAATATGCGTGTCATAGACAGACGCGCAGGTAGGAAGGGTAGCGAAGTACTTGCAGAAGCATTAAACGGACTTGAGATCAAAGATATTAAAGTATCCTTGAAGAATACCACGGAGCACAGATGCGCGATCGTGATGAAAGGCGAAAAACTGTCGCGATATGTCTCGGATGTGGACACACATGTGGGCGGCGGCGTTGTAGCAGACTGTAAACCACTTAAAGAAGGTGCAGCGGAGAAAAAGACCGCAAGCATCGTGAATGAATATGTCAGGCAGAGTTATGAGATACTGAATAAACACCCAGTGAATGAAGAGCGCCGGCGGAACGGAGAGCTACCTGCGAATATAATTCTGCTAAGAGGTGCGGGCAGTTACGATAAGGTGCCTTCGATGAGCGAAAGGTTTGGTTTTAGCAGTGCCTGTGTGGCGGGTGCTTCCCTCTATAAGGGCGTTGCAAAATACCTTGGCATGGATGTTATCCCTGTTGAGGGTGCAACGGGCAAAGCGGATACGAACCTGGAGAATAAAGCAGAAGCGGCATTGGAGGCACTAAAGCATTACGAGTTCGTATTCGTTCATATAAAGGCTACCGATAGTATGGGACATGACGGTGACTTTGAGGGCAAACGCGAGATGATATTACGAATAGATAACGAGTTTGTACCACGGCTAAAAGGTGCCGGTGCGTATATAGTTATTACTGCGGACCATAGCACGCCGGTATCAATAAAGCGGCATAGCAGCGACCCTACACCAATCGTTATAACCGGGACGGGCGTTAGAAGAGATGCTGTGAATAAATTCGACGAGATTTCCGCCGCCTCTGGAGCATTAGGCAGGCTAAAAGGGTTGGATTTGATTCCAATATTATCGGACTTTATGGGTTATTACCAGATGTACGGGACGTGAAAATACAAATCCTTATTTAAAAACGGAATCAAGGCAACTATTAATCCCTGTACGTAAAAATTCCTCCTATCTACCACCCCTTTAGTGAAATAGCCAACAGCACCCTGTTTCTGTTTCGTGTTTTCCTCACCAATCAGCGTATCCATCACATCACCGAGTTCTGTACCGTCCAAAAGCTGTTCTGTGATTTGAAATGGGAGTTCAAAGAACGGCGAAGTACCGTAGCCCACCCTTCCGGTATCGTCCATAATACAGATAACACCAAAAGTGAACCACCGATTAAATAATCTCTTTATCCCGCCTTCAATGCCTACAAAGAACACGGCGTTAACCTTCCGCTCTTCGTTAATCGTTCGCAATGCACGTGCTCTATTCCTTGCCCCTGCGAAGGTTTCATCCTCAACTGGCTGATTAGATACCTTACTGTTCACGTTGATACCTGTTACATCAACGGCATCGAAATAGTGAGAAAAAGCTTCCTTTGTCGCTTCTAATTTCACCGGGTTCCGGGAGCCAACTAAGACTTTCATATTGATTTAATTGCCGTAGTATGTGAATAAGGTTTAAAACCACGATCTATGGCCACCGCTTCAATTTATTTCAATTGCCAAATGGATCATAACGTGACTGATAGAGGTCATTATATGTTTGAAGACTCATCAAGTTACTTCTGAGTACGTGCGTCTCTTTCATAATAACTACGATTTTATTATTATACATGCCGTCTAATTCTAACGCGACGCGAGTAGTTATAATCGCCGCGATCTGCGTTTTTAGTACACAATTTGGTGTTACCGTGATTGCACCGCTGCTTGGCATGTGGGTAATGGTACCAGAAATCCCTCATCCTTTCATTGTATCCGGCTTGATAATCTCCTCTTTCGCACTTGTAAGCTTAGCTCTTAACATACCCGGTGGTATTATCTCGGATAAATGGGGAAGGAAACCTCTGATTGTAATAGGGCTTTCACTTTATGCTGTTACAGCACTACTCTTTCCGTTCTCAAAGGCAGCGTATGATTGGATTTTTGTGAGAGCTGTACAGGGTGCGGGTGCCGGCTTCTTCTTTCCTGCGATAACTGCTTTGCTCGCGGACATTACGACTAAGGATGAGCGTGGTCATGCACTTAGCGTGTACAATATGGGTATGGGCCTCGGCTTGGCAGTGGGGCCAATTTCAGGCGGTATTCTATTTGCAATCTATGGTATTTTCATGCCCTTCCTCTTTTGTGCCGCCTTCGCATTTCTAAGCGTGATGTTAGTGCTGCTATTTGTCCATGAGCCGAAAAGGAAAGAGATAGCAAAGGATAAGAGAGGAGAGACATTATCGCTGGATGCAAGTGGAAAGGAGGCATTGGCGCTTTGCTGTATCGTGGTATTTCTTGGTATGGGTGTTGCATCCGTGATGAGCGGCTTATTCTCTCCTTTTGCAGTTGAGGATTTTAATATTTCAGAAGAAATCATCGGGACGATTCTTTCTGTTATGTTCGTGGCGTTCACATTACTGCAAGCGGGATTTAACAGGCTGATGAAGCGAATAGGCTCAATCAATCTATCGGTTACCGGATTGTTCTTGTGTATCTGCGGCTTGCTTATCCTTTATTCCGCGACACACGTCTTAGAACTGTTTATAATGAGCGTTTTACTCGGTGCAGGTATAGGTGCGATTTTACTTGGTACGCTGACACTGGCATCGAAGGTAGCGGGAGAGCGCCAGGAAGGAAAAGTAATGGGCATTTATTACACTACTTTTTATGCCAGTCTTGGCTCTATTCCAGTTGTTTGTGGCGCGCTATCCGATTTTTTCGGTGCTAAGTTGCTGTTCCTGGGATATGCAGCGCTCTTATTCGTGTTTATGATACTGGTAGTGGTAAAGCGGGTTAGTTTATTATCCAATGTTAAATAAGCAATGATTTATTAATGAGTACACAGTATGAAAGTAGTCATTTCGTTGGGCGGCATCTTTTTCGTTGATGCGGCGCATATAAAAGCAGTTGCAGCGGTATTAGAAGAGCTTGCGAACTCGCACACCATATACGTGGTCACCGGCGGCGGGCAACCAGCACGCGAATATATAGCTATAGCGCGTGAATTGGGTGCAAACGAAGCTGTTTGCGACTATATCGGGATAATGGCGACGAGATTAAATGCGAAATTGCTTATTTCCGCATTGCATAATGCGTGTCCCGAACCTTTAGCAGATTATAAAGAAGTTGCAGAAGTAACGGCAAAGGGAGTGATAGCGGTGCTTGGTGGCGTAAGCCCTGGTTATACTACCGATGCGGTAGCTGCGATACTCGCGGAATACGTAAATGCTGAGCTGCTTTTAAGTGTAACATCCGTAGATGGCGTCTATGACGCGGACCCGAATGTGTATCCAAATGCGAAGAAGTACGAGCGGTTAACGCCAAAGGAACTCTTGAGTATAGTGATGAAGGAGGAGTTAAAAGCAGGCTCGAGAATTGTTATAGACCCCATTGCCGCGAAGATAATAGAAAGGAGTGGAACGAAGACAATAGTTATTGATGGCAGCAACCCACGTAACATTTCAGATGCCGTTATCGGGAAACATTCAGGCACGGAGATAAATTCTACGCAGTGAGGTGATGTTTTCAAATGCACCGTATGCTAATTTATGCGTAGTGAAGATGCAAACTCCCGCTTCTCACACTTCGCATGGGTTAGTCCCTTCAGCTCTACACCACCCTCAACAGCTAAGATTTCTGCACCCTCGAATTCAGCCATGCCACAAAGTAAATGCTGCTCCGGATGAGTTCCCGGTGTGACATTACAGCTCAGTACAACTCGCTTGCCCGCCGATACCACAATTCTAAGACGTGCCGATGCGGTATGGTTCTTTGGCAGCACAATTAATGGCGAATTCACCTCTCTAATCAGGTACAGCACGCACCTTAATCCAGTTAGTATCCGCTCATCAGTGCCAAATCCGGAAGCTACAAGTAACTCATTGGGACCCAATGCCAATATAATCTCTCGTTCTGGCGTATCAAGGAAAAACTGCCTCTGACTGCCTACCTTGACCACCGCTATTGTGCCCGTATCTCCATGCACCAGCAGCAGCTCGTTACTTCTTAAAGCTATTTCTCCCATGATGAACAATGTAAATATGTACTATAACAAGTACTTTTATAACTACAACTCAATTCGTAGCTATCGAAAATCTTATAAGCGAAAAAAAACAGTTGTAGGTAATAAGACGAAAATGAAGAAATACAGCAAAGTAGCGGTAGTCGTTCTGCTCTGTATATTAGCAGCTTCAGCGGGTTTTATGCTCGCTTCCTTACCGCCGGGTTCAAAAGGACCGACTGATTATTCACAACAGAAAGGGTATCCAACGGGCGGAGGTGGCGGATTCGCACTACCACCTGAGCTTCCAATGCCCACGCCCGTACCGCGGGCCGCGCCAGAACCAGTAATGCCAAGATATGCAGAAAAAACAATGTCAGTTGGAACACATGAATCACGATATAGCGATGCAGATACCGAGAGAAAGATAATTCAACGTGCTTCATTGAGCATCGAAGTAGAAGACTTTCAATCGAGTTCTGACGCAGTTATTAATATTGTAGAGCGGTATAATGGGTTTATCTCTGATTCGCACTCATATGTTACCGATACCGGGCGTAAGAGAGGAGATATTATTATCAGGGTGCCAACGGATAAGTTTCTCGTGGTTATTGCTGAGATGGAGCATCTTGGCACTGTAAAATCAAAAAGCACATCAGGAGAAGACATTACGGAAGAATATATTGATCTGAAAGCGAGACTTAACAATTCCGAGCGACAGGAGCAGAGGTTACTGGAGATTATGGACATGGCAAATAATACAAAGGAAGTTCTTGAGGTTGAACGCGAAATATGGCGTGTGCGAACTGAAATCGAACGGCTTACCGGGCGGATAAAGTATCTCGAGAACCGTGTCGAGCTTGCCACGATTTCGGTTTCGTTATATGAGCCAGAGCCGATAACACATAGCTGGGGGATAAGGGATGCTATTCGCTCTGCATTTGGAGGGTTTGTGTCGGTAATACGAGGGTTGATAATCCTTGTTGGTTACGCATTGCCGATATTAATTCTGGTTGGGCTCGGGTGGCTGGTCAAATCGAAGTTGATGCCGAGATTAAGAAGGAAAAATAAAAGCAAATGAAAAGCAAAATATTCGGAATAAGCATTTTACTAATCTTATGCCTGTTACTTTTCACGAATATAGGCATGGCTTGTTTTAACCCGACGGATAGTTTTGCCACCGGAGTAGCTTTAAACAAACCTTCTATAACTTACGATTTAAGC